>NZ_JACCQA010000119.1:0-419 GCF_015712215.1 Burkholderia sp. 9779_493 | reverse complement strand
GCTGACGCCATTTCGGAATCATCTCTTCGTACGGATCGCTACCGTCTACCGGGGTGATAACCAGACGACGTTTACCTTTGGTTTCTTTACCGAAGGAAACGATACCGCTGATTTCAGCCAGGATTGCCGGCTCTTTCGGACGACGTGCTTCGAACAGGTCCGCAACGCGCGGCAGACCACCGGTGATGTCCTTGGTACCGCCGGATTCCTGCGGAATACGCGCCAGGGTGTCACCAGAGCTGATCTGTACGCCATCTTCCAGCTGAACAATCGCTTTACCCGGCAGGAAGTACTGCGCTGGCATATCGGTACCTGGGATCAGAACGTCGTTACCCTGAGCATCAACGATTTTCAGTGCCGGACGCAGATCTTTACCACCTGCGGTACGTTCTGCGGAATCCAGAACCACCAGCGAAGAC
>NZ_JACCQA010000118.1:0-423 GCF_015712215.1 Burkholderia sp. 9779_493 | reverse complement strand
TTACGGCAGTGACCGCAGGTAATGTGGCCTTCACCGGAGACGCGATCGCCAATGTTGAAGCCTTTCACTTCCTGACCAATGCCAACCACTTCGCCGACATATTCGTGACCGACAACCATCGGTACCGGAATGGTTTTCTGTGACCACTGGTCCCAGTTGTAGATGTGAACGTCAGTACCGCAGATGGCGGTTTTACGAATTTTGATCAGCAGATCGTTATGACCGACTTCCGGCTCCGGCACGTCGGTCATCCAAATCCCTTCTTCCGCTTTCAGTTTGGATAACGCTTTCATCACACGTCCTCAGGCAATTACGCCCAGCTGTTTGCCGATGCGGGTAAAGGCTTCCACCGCACGTTCAATTTGTTCAGGCGAGTGCGCCGCAGACATCTGGGTGCGGATACGCGCCTGACCTTTTGGTACC
>NZ_JACCQA010000117.1:0-432 GCF_015712215.1 Burkholderia sp. 9779_493 | reverse complement strand
CCTCGCCGCAGTGGGTACAGATCAGGCGTGGGTCGGCGTGCTCGCCGCAGGTGTGGTGGCGCAGCTTGATCGGTGGTCCTTCTGGGCGTGGCAAGTACTCATCCCCCCACTGCATGAGGACGACGATCGCGGCGAACAGATCGCGGCCCGCTTCGGTGAGCCGGTACTCGTGTCGCTCGGGGTCGGAGGAATATGGCACCCGGTCAAAAAGACCCACCTCGACGAGCATCCGCAGCCGCGAGGACAGCGTGGGCCGCGGAATGCCAAGGTTCCGCGCGAGCTGACCGAACCGCCGCACCCCGAAGAACGCCTCACGCAGGATAAGCAGCGTCCAGCGTTCACCGACTAGCTCGAGCGCCCGGCCGACCGACTCCCCTTCGAAGCGGTGGGATAGATCGGAAACGGCCATGGTCCACCAACTGTACCTGGTTC
>NZ_JACCQA010000116.1:0-433 GCF_015712215.1 Burkholderia sp. 9779_493 | reverse complement strand
TTTCATAACCGCACGGCCCAGGTTACCGCTTAACACTTTTGTCCCACCATGATGAGAGAAAGGTTGTTCGAAGGAAGCGATCACATTGCTGTCGAGTGATTTTTCCGCCCCTTCCCGCCAGTCCAGTTCACCATTATTCAGCCATGGTTCAAGGGTATAACGAGACAGACCAAAGCCTGCCACCGTATTGACATCTTCATGCAGCAGGCCTGCTTTGAGCAGTTCACGCACCAGAACCGGTACGCCACCTGCCGCCTGGAAGTGGTTAATATCGGCCGGACCGTTCGGGTAGAGACGTGCCATCAGCGGTACAACATCAGAAAGGTCAGAGAAGTCATCCCAGTTAATCTGAATACCGGCCGCGCGCGCCATCGCCACCAGGTGCATGGTGTGGTTAGTGGAACCACCGGTCGCCAGCAGTGCAACGATACCG
>NZ_JACCQA010000115.1:0-439 GCF_015712215.1 Burkholderia sp. 9779_493 | reverse complement strand
GCCCAGCATCGTATGAAGTTGCCAGGCTCAGCCTACATCCCTTGCTACGAAATCTGCACGTAATCTCCGCTCCCCCGGTGACGTTTGTTGCCGGGTTTTCTCGTTTTTGGTCACTTACTCATCAACTCATTTCATTTGTTATATGAATGTTTCTTACCACCCTCACGCGACAAATATCATCACAGTTAATATGTCATACAATTTATGTTGCAACGCAAACGTTTCCCTATTTTCATAAACCGTATTTTATCGCCATGAAAAAGAAAGTATCGCCATGATTAACTAAAAGTATTGATTTTTTCAGTTCAACCTACATATATTGCGCGCCCCGGAAGAAGTCAGATGTCGTTTAATGGGCAAATATTGCCCTTAAATTCTCTTTTACTTTTGATTTACAGAGTAAAGCGTTGGGATAATCTATCTTCCAAGTAGATTATTG
>NZ_JACCQA010000114.1:0-449 GCF_015712215.1 Burkholderia sp. 9779_493 | reverse complement strand
GCATCAGACAAACCGGTAAACCGGTTTCTGCAGCCGCCTCCAGAGCGCCAGGTTCGGAAAGGGAGCGGATATCATTAATAATGTGAGCGCCAACTTTCGCTGACTCACGGATGACTTCTGGTTTGGATGTATCTACCGAGATCCAGACTTCGAAGCGTTGAGCAATTGCCTCAACCACAGGAATAACACGTTGCAACTCTTCTTCAACGCTAACTTCCGCCGCCCCTGGGCGCGTGGACTCGCCACCAACGTCAATGATCGTCGCGCCAGCGTTGATCATCAGATTCGCATGTTTCACCGCATCTATCAGCGAGTTATGCGTGCCACCATCCGAAAAGGAATCAGGCGTGACGTTGAGGATCCCCATTACGTGAGGATGGCTAAGGTCCAGTGAAGTACCCTGGGCAAAGAGTTTCATGATGTTATCCCTGGTATGAATTGATAAGAAA
>NZ_JACCQA010000113.1:0-452 GCF_015712215.1 Burkholderia sp. 9779_493 | reverse complement strand
GAGGAAGGCGCTGATCGTCATCTGACGGCAGTTATCGAAGGCAAGAGAACGGTGCGCGAATTGGAGCTCATCTTGCGCAACCTGCAAGGCCCGGGCGCTACCGCGAAGCGAAGTCGCACTCGCTACCACCAGCTTTTCGATTTCAAAGCTGATGGTGTGCAGCGCGGCCAACTTAAGACATTTCCTGACGGCCGAATTAGCTTGGAGCTGAAGGAAATTCCGGCTGATAAACAAGAGGCGCTGGCTGAGAAGCTGAAGGCACTGGTTGACCAAGAGTTGGTAGAGCCATCAGCGGGCTAGCAACAGCACGCTGTATGCAGGTTTTTCAACGACGAGGCCCAGGTGTACCTGGGTCTTTGTCTTTTTTTGACGCTCTCTGAAAGAGACGCAGCGTTTACTTTGTTTACGTAAACACTTTAAACCTTTAAACAACATTTAGGCTCCGGAAACCC
>NZ_JACCQA010000112.1:0-453 GCF_015712215.1 Burkholderia sp. 9779_493 | reverse complement strand
ATATTATCTTGTTGCAACTTTCTGAATTCTTCAAGTTCTCTTTTGTATTCCTCACTCGTTACTGCTGGAGTAGTTAGCGTAGCAGAATTTTCGACCGTAACTACATTTTCAGCACGTACTTCTGAAGCAGCATTTTTTATATTTTGTTGTACGTCTGCTTCCCCATTAGATATGGAAGAAAAAAACGCTCCTCCTACTCCAATAAGACTAATTAAAACTTTTTTATACATTATTTTTCTCCCAAAATGTTGCATCAAGTACCCAATGGTTATCACTATAATCATAATATAACTTATCAATTACTAAGTTTTTAACTTGTAATAATATTGGTAATATTATGGTTGGCTCCATAGTCAATGAAACGCTGAATTTAATTTCTTGTATTCCTCCATTTACAGCAGAAGCAGGTTTCATGGTAACAGGAATGAAGTAATATTCAAATAGATCCATAAG
>NZ_JACCQA010000111.1:0-454 GCF_015712215.1 Burkholderia sp. 9779_493 | reverse complement strand
GTAATAGGTTGAAGGAACCACCAGGTCATAGGCACCGTCTTTGTACGTTTTCAGCTTGGCATACATGGTTTCGTTCGACTCGTAAGTCGAATAGATAACCTTAATACCGGTTTCTTTGGTGAACTGTTCAAGCAGTCCTGGCGGCACGTACTCGGTCCAGTTGTAGAAATACAGCGTGTTGTTGTCATCGGCGTGAGCGGCGCTCATGCCCAGTGCCAGAGCACCCGCCGCGAGCAGGTGGCGTGACCATTTTTTCATTTAACGTCCCCTGTGTTACCTTTCGTTTTATCACGAGCAATAAGCTGGCTGGCAATAACCATCACCAGCGACAGCACCAGTAATATGGTTGCCAGCGCGTTAACTTCCGGCGATACGCCGACTTTGACCATCGAATAAATTTTTAACGGCAGAATTTCATAACTTGGTCCGGTGACGAACGAAGAAACTACCACAT
>NZ_JACCQA010000110.1:0-461 GCF_015712215.1 Burkholderia sp. 9779_493 | reverse complement strand
GATTATTACTGAATCCGGCATAAAACAGATCCATACCACTTTGCATAATGAAGTTATCCGCCATGCGCCGCATCTGGTAACGCTTGAGGACAGGATAACTGGCCCACGCTTCGCCGTAGCTGCGGGCGTTGACCAGAACATCAATCAGGGCATCGACATCACGATAACCAAGATTCACTCCCTGCCCCGCCAGCGGATGGATGGTATGCGCGGCATCGCCCACCAGCGCAAGCCCTGGCTGCACGTACTGCAACGCATGGCGACGCGTCAGCGGAAACGCACCAGCGGCAAGCGGTGTAACGTAACCCAGACGCGACGGGAAATGCTTCGCGATTTCCGCCTGGAGTTGCGCCATATTCATATTCTGCAACTGGCGAATACGTACCGGAGAGTCATACCACACCAGCGATGCCCAGTTATCAAACAACGGCAGAAACGCACGCGGTCCGTCCGGGGTAAAT
>NZ_JACCQA010000010.1:0-226667 GCF_015712215.1 Burkholderia sp. 9779_493 | reverse complement strand
GAACCGGCCGATGCTGACCCTGTCGATCATGCTCGCCACGCTGATCCAGACCCTCGACAGCACGATCGCGAACGTCGCGCTGCCGCACATGCAGGGCACGCTGTCCGCGTCGCAGGACGAAATCACGTGGGTGCTGACCTCCTACATCGTCGCCGCGGCGATCGCGACGCCGCTCACCGGCTGGCTGTCCGACCGGCTGAGCGTGAAGCGGCTGCTGATCGTGTCGATCGCGGGCTTCACGGTGGCGTCGGCGCTGTGCGGGCTGTCGGAGACGCTCGTGCAGATCGTCGGCGCGCGGCTGCTGCAGGGCGTGTTCGGCGCGGCGCTGGTGCCGCTGTCGCAATCGATCCTGCTCGACATCAACCCGCGCGAGAAACAGGGCCAGGCGATGGCGATCTGGGGAATGGGCGTGATGGTCGGCCCGATCCTCGGCCCGACGCTCGGCGGCTGGCTCACCGACAGCTACAACTGGCGCTGGGTGTTCTTCATCAACGTGCCGATCGGCGCGTTCGCGCTCGCCGGCGTGATGACCTTCCTGCCGGCGCGCGCGCCGCGTCCGCACGTGAAATTCGACGCATTCGGCTTCGCGACGCTCGCGCTCGCAATCGGTGCGTTCCAGGCGATGCTCGACCGCGGCGAACAGCTCGACTGGTTCGGTTCGTACGAGATCCGCATCGAGGCGCTCGTCGCGGCGCTCGGCTTCGCGTTCTTCCTCGCGCATACGGCGACCGTCGGCAAGGCGTCGTTCTTCAAGTCGGAACTGCTGCGCGACCCGAATTTCGCGACGGGCACGCTGTTCATCTTCGTGGTCGGCGCGGTGCTGTACGCGACGCGCGCGCTGCTGCCGCCGATGCTGCAGAACCTGATGGGCTACCCGGTCGCGACGACGGGCCTCGTCACCGCGCCGAGCGGCGCCGGCACGATGATCGCGATGCTGTTCGTCGGCCGGCTGCTGAAATACGTGGATGCGCGGATGCTGCTGCTCGCGGGGCTGTCGATTTCCGCGCTCGCGCTGTGGCAGATGATGCAGTACACGGTCGTGCTGTCCGAAGCGGACATCGTGTGGCCCGGCGTGATCCAGGGCTTCGGCCTGGGGCTCGTGTTCGTGCCGCTGAGCGCGCTGTCGTTCTCGACGCTGCCGCCCGAGCTGCGCGCGGACGGCACGGCCACCTACAGCCTGATGCGCAACATCGGCAGCAGTATCGGCATCTCGATCGTGCAGACGCTGATGACGCGCAACACGCAGGTCGCGCATGCCGACCTCGCGACCCACGTCACGCCGTTCAACCCGGCCGTGCAGGCGATCGCCGGCAGCCGCGTCGATCTCGCGCTGCTCGACCGCACGATCAACCAGCAGGCGACGATGATCGCGTACCTGAACGACTTCAAGCTGATGTTCGTCGCGACGCTGCTGATGATTCCGCTGTTGCTGCTGATCCGCCCGCCGCAGAAAACGGCGAGCGTCGACGTCGCGCACGCGGCGATGGACTGACGGGCGCGCATGCGCCCGTCCGCAGCCGCGTCAGGCCTTCATCGTCCCGGTGCGCACGTAGCGCTCGTGCCACGACAGCGCCTCGGCGAGCAGATGCGGCGTGTGCTTGCCGAAGCTGTCGCGCGACGCGCGCTCGAAGTAGTCCTCGAGCATCGGACGGTAGTCGGGGTGCGCGCAGGTCGCGATGATCTTGCGCGCGCGCTGCTTCGGCGACAGGCCGCGCAGGTCGGCCAGCCCCTGCTCGGTGACGACGACCGCGACGTCGTGCTCGGTATGGTCGACGTGGCTCGCCATCGGCACGATCCGCGAGATCGCCCCGCCCTTCGCGGTACTCGCCGACATGAAGCACGACAGGTAGCCGTTGCGCGCGAAGTCGCCCGAGCCGCCGATGCCGTTCTGGATCTTCGTGCCCATCACGTGCGTCGAGTTCACGTTGCCGTAGATGTCGGCCTCGATCATCCCGTTCATCGCGATGCAGCCGAGGCGGCGCACGAGCTCCGGATGGTTGCTGATCTCCTGCGGACGCAGCACGATCTTCTCGCGGAACGTCGCGATCTCGTCGGCGAAACGCTGCACGGCGGCCGGGCTCAGCGACAGCGCGGTGGCCGACGCGAAGCTCAGCGTGCCGTCGTCGAGCAGGTCGAGCATGCCGTCCTGGATCACCTCGGTGTAGGCCGTCAGGTTCGAGAAACCGGCCGAGCTGAGTTCCGCGAGCACCGCGTTCGTGATGTTGCCGACGCCCGACTGCAGCGGCAGCAGGTTTTCCGGCAGGCGGCCGCGCTTCACTTCGTGACGCAGGAAGTCGATCAGTTGCAGCGCGATCTGCTTGGACGTCGCATCCGGCGCGGTGAATGCATTGCTGCGATCGGGCGCGTCGGTCTCGACGATCGCGACGATCTTGTCGGCTGGGCAGCGCAGGTACGGCTCGCCGATCCGGTCGTCGCTCTTCGTCAGCGGAATCGGCTTGCGATGCGGCGGCAGCGCGGTGCCGTAATAAATGTCGTGCATCCCGTCGAGGCCGAGCGGCTGGCGCGCGTTCACTTCGAGGATCACGTGCTTCGCGCGCTCGAGCCAGGTCTTGTTGTTGCCGATCGACGCGGACGGGATCAGCAGGCCGTCCTCGCGGATGCCCGCGACTTCGACGATCGCGACGTCGAGATCGCCGTACAGCCCGAACCATGCATATTGCGCGACGTGGCTCAGGTGGACGTCCTGGTAATCGACTTCGCCGCCGTTGATCTTGTCGCGCAACGTCGGGTCGGACTGGTACGGC
This sequence comes from Burkholderia sp. 9779_493, assembly GCF_015712215.1. Classification (NCBI taxonomy): domain Bacteria; kingdom Pseudomonadati; phylum Pseudomonadota; class Betaproteobacteria; order Burkholderiales; family Burkholderiaceae; genus Burkholderia; species Burkholderia sp. 9779_493. The sequence continues at coordinate 223,902 of NZ_JACCQA010000010.1, read as the reverse complement.
AGCCGCATCGAGATGCCGTCGGTGCGGGCGAGCGCGCCGTCGAGTTCCGGGGCGGTCGACGCGCCCGTCAGCACGTTGATCCGGAAGTCCTCGCCGCGCGCGTGCGCCGCATCGATGTGGGCGGCAAGCGCGGCCGGCACGGCCTTCGGATAGCCCGACCCGGTGAAGCCGCTCATGGCGACGGTCATGCCGGGACGGATCAGCGCGGCGGCTTCGTCGGCGGTGCGGACGAGCGAACGCAGGGCGGGAGCGAGGATGCGTGATGAAGACATGGCTGGTTTCTGACGCTTTGATCTGTTGACGTCGCGGGGGGTGTCTCCTGAGCGACATGAAGCCCTTGGGGCCGCCAGGGGCGGCCGGCACCACAGGCACGGTCGGAGTATCGCAGAGGCCATCGCCGCGAAATGTCCGCTGGATGCAAAAGATCCTTGCCGGATTTGCCGGGTATCGAACGACCGTTCTGTGACAGGCGATTCGCCCGCGCCGCGTGCACGCGAAAGGTGCGCGAAAGCATCGACGCGAATCGCGGGCTCCCGATCATCGCGCCGCGCGCTTCAATCGACGGATTTCCGTCGACATTGACGACCTGTGGCTCGGTAATGGCCGATACCTGCCCGGCGCGGCCGATTGTCGCCCGATGCGGCTTTTCCGGGCCTGACCGAGATCAAGGTCGCATATGCTGCGCGCCGCCCGCCAGCCGATGTGAAAAACACCGCCTCGCCGCCCTGCAAGGCCCGTCCGGCCTTGACAGTCGCGCGATGCGGACCACACTGGAAGACGAGTCCGGCCACCCCGTCGGCCGCCCCGCTCGCACGTGCGTTTTTGAACCGGCCGATGCGCGCAAGACGCCGTAACACTCCCGCATGTCAGGACATTGATCGAATAAAAAGCAACAAATTACAATTCCGTATATATTTCGCCGATGGACCAAAGAAAAACCGCCACACGCCCCGAGCCACCGCTGCCACGCACCTGGGATGCGCGGCTCGCGCGCTCGCTCGTCCGACCGCTCGTCGATACGCCGGTCACCCCGAATCACCTCACCACCCTTCGTCTGCTGATCGGCCTCGCCGGCGCCTGGTGCCTCGCGCACGGCGGCTTCGGCTGGAGCAATGCAGGCGCGTTCCTGATCGTGTTGTCGAACTTCGTCGACCACACCGATGGCGAGCTCGCGCGCATCAGCGGCAAATCCAGCAAGATCGGTCATTTTTACGACCTGGCGGCCGATGCGCTCGTCACGGTCGCGCTGTTCGTCAGCATGGGGGTCGGCATCGTCGCCCAGGGCGGCCAGATGGCCGCGTCGCCGGTGCTGCTCGGTGCGGTGGCCGGCGCGGCCGTCGCGCTGATTTTCTTCCTGCGCATGCGGATCGAATCGATCGCCGGCAAGGCCGGCACCAAGCAGGCGTTCGCCGGCGGCTTCGAGACCGAAGACGTGCTGTACCTGCTGCCGATCGTGACGCTCGTCGACGGCGTCGAGCCGTTCCTGCTCGCCGCATCGATCGGCGCCCCGCTGTTCGCCGCATGGGTCGTGATCGACTGGTGGCGCATCGTGCGCCGCGGCAGCACTGTTCCGCAGAACCCCTCTGAAATCCAGGCTTCCAAATGACTTCTAGCACGCGCGACGATACCGTGCTGAGCCCGGCACGCCCCGCGCCCGTGCGCGCGGCCGCGGCCGATCCCGATCGCACCGTGGCCGACTGTGTCGGCCAGCTCGACCTCGACCGCCTGCGCGGCGACTACACGCGCCAGGGCTCGTTCCTCTACCTCGACGCCTTCCTGCCGCCCGACGCGCACGCGAAGCTGGCGGACGCCGCCCGCGCGATGCAGGCCGGCCTGAACCGCAATTACCTGCCCGGCCACAAGCAGGGCGGCAGCGTGAGCCGCCATACGATCGACGAGCAGGCGCCGTACATCGCCGAGCTGTATCGCTCGAAGGCACTCATCTCCTTCCTCGAGAAGATCACCGGCGACAAGCTGATGCTGTCGCCGGACGACGATCCGCACGCGTACGCGCTGTATTACTACACGAAGCCCGGCGACCACATCGGCTGGCACTACGACACGTCGTACTACGACGGCCGGCGCTACACGCTGCTGATCGGCGTGATCGACGAATCGTCGTGCCGGCTCGACTACGAGCTGCATACGCGCAACCCGGACGTCGCCGACGAACCGGGCTCCGTGCAGATCGCCGACGGCGGCATCGTGCTGTTCGACGGCGACAAGCTGCGCCACCGCATCACGCCGCTCGGCCAGAACGAAATGCGCGTGTCGCTCACGTTCGAATACGTGACGAACCCGGGCATGCGGCCGTGGAAGCGCTTCATCTCGAACATGAAGGATGCGATCGCGTATTTCGGTTTCCGCCAGGTGTTCAAGCAACTGGCGACGCGACGCACGACCGGGTCATGACACGCGCCGGCCTCATCCTGCTGTCCCTCGGGACCGCACTCTTCATCGCACTCCTGGCCTGGCAGGGCGTCGGCGCGGTCGCGTCCACGTTCCTCGCGGCCGGCTGGGGCCTCGCGCTCGTCGCGGCGTTCCACGTCGTACCGCTCGTGATCGATGCGTTCGCGATCTCCGTGATGTTCCGCCGCGGGCAGCCGGGCGCCGAACTCGGCAACGCGCTGCGCGCGCGCTGGGTCGGCGAATCGGTGAACAGCCTGCTGCCTGCCGGGCAGATCGGCGGCCCCGTGCTGATGGTGCGCCACCTCGCGCAGCGCGGCACGCGGATGGCCGACGCGGCCGCCGCCGTGACCGTCGGCACGACGATGCAGGCGCTCGCGCAGATGGCGTTCGCGCTGATCGGGATCGCCGCGTTCAGCCTGTATGCAACGCACGAATCGGTCGCGCACCTGCGTACGCCCGCGCTGATCGCCACCGGCGTGCTCGGCGCGCTCGCGGTGATGTTCTATCTGGCGCAGCGGCGCGGGCTGTTCGGCCGCGGCCTGCGCCTCGCGTCGAAACTGCTCGGCCCGCGCGACTGGTCGTCGCTCGCCACGCGGGCCGACGCGATCGACGACGCGGTCGGTGCGCTGTACCGCGATCGCGCGAAAGTCGCGAAGACCTTCGCATTGAGTCTCGTCGGCTGGATCGTCGGCACCGCGGAAGTGTGGCTCGCGCTGCACTTCCTCGGGCATCCGGTGAGCTGGCTCGACGCGCTGCTGCTGGAAAGCGTCGGCCAGGCGATCCGCGGCGCGGCCTTCGCGATCCCGGGCTCGCTCGGTGCGCAGGAAGGCGGCTACCTGCTGCTCGCGCCGCTGGTCGGCTTGCCGCCCGACGCGGCGCTTGCGCTGTCGCTCGCGAAGCGCGCGCGCGAACTCGCGCTCGGCCTGCCCGGCCTGCTCTATCTGCATTTCAGTGAAAGAAACTGGCAGCGGCGCCGTGCGCCGCAGCCGCTCGCCGACTGATCGTTCAGATCGCCGGCTTTTTGGTTGGAGAACCCATGCGAGCCATCATTCTTGCGGCAGGCCTCGGCTTGCGCCTGCAACAACCGCCCGAAGCGCAGTTCCCGAAGTGCCTGCTGCGCTTCGACGACGTGTCGCTGCTCGAGCGCCATCTGCGCGTGCTCGACGCCGCGGGCGTCGACGAGATCGTGCTCGGGCTCGGCTTTCAGCACGAGAAGGTCGAGCAGGAACTGAAGCGTCTCGGCCGCCAGGCCGAAATCGTGATCAACGAGCGCTACGACCTCGGCAGCGTGCTGACCGTGCATACCGTCGCCGATGCGATGACGCGCGGCGGCGACGTGCTGCTGATGGACGCGGACGTGCTGTACGACGAGAACATCCTGCACGCGCTGGTGGCCGATGCCGACCAGGCGGTCGACCGCCTGCTGATCGACCGCGACTTCGAGGCCGGCGACGAGCCCGTCAAGCTGTGCCTGAAGAACGGCGTGCCGGTCGAGCTGCGCAAGCAGCTCGCGGTCGATCTCGACTACGACACGATCGGCGAATCGGTCGGCTTCTTCCGCTTCACCGAAGGCACCGCGCGCCGCCTCGCGACGATCGTCGCGGGCTACGTCGACAGCGGCCGCGCGAACATGCCGCACGAGGAAGCCGTACGCGACCTGCTGCTCGAAGGCGGCCATTCGTTCGACGTCGCCGACGTCACCGGTTCGCCGTGGATCGAGATCGACTTCCCGAACGACGTCGCCCGCGCGACGCAAGACATCCTTCCCCTGATTCAACGCACCACCGCAGGAGCCGCACGATGAACGCACGCGAACCCAACTTCACCGAATCGCGCAGCGCGCGCCTGCGCCGCATGCTCGTCAGCAGCGACCTCGAATTCCTGATGGAAGCGCACAATGGCCTGTCCGCGCGGATCGTCCGCGAGGCCGGCTTCAAGGGGATCTGGGCGTCGGGCCTCGCGATCTCCGCGCAATTCGGCGTGCGCGACAACAACGAAGCGAGCTGGACCCAGGTCGTCGACGTGCTCGAGTTCATGGCCGACGCGAGCGACCTGCCGATCCTGCTCGACGGCGACACCGGCTACGGCAACTTCAACAACGTGCGCCGCCTCGTGAAGAAGCTCGAACAGCGCGGCATCGCCGGCGTCTGCATCGAGGACAAGCAGTTCCCGAAGACGAACAGCTTCATCGGTGGCGAGCGCCAGCCGCTTGCGGAAATCGACGAATTCTGCGGCAAGATCAAGGCCGGCAAGGATTCGCAGACCGATCCCGACTTCTCGATCGTCGCGCGTGTCGAAGCGCTGATCGCCGGCTGGGGGATGGACGAGGCGCTGCGCCGCGCGAACGCGTACGCGGAAGCCGGCGCCGATGCGATCCTGATCCACAGCAAGCTGTCGCGCCCCGACGAGATCCTGCAGTTCGCGCGCGAATGGAGCGGCAAGGCGCCGCTCGTGATCGTGCCGACCAAGTACTACAGCACGCCGACCGACGTGTTCCGCCAGGCCGGCATCAGCACCGTGATCTGGGCGAACCACCTGATCCGCGCGTCGGCCTCCGCAATGCAGGCGACCGCGCGCGAGATCCACGAAAGCGAAACGCTGATCAACGTCGAAGACCGCGTCGCATCGGTCAACGAGATCTTCCGCCTGCAGGACGCCGACGAATACTCGGCGGCCGAGCGCATCTACCTGTCGTCGTCGTCGCGTGCGTCGAACGCGGCGATCGTGCTCGCCGCGAGCCGCGGCAAGGGCCTGGAAGCCGTGACCGAAGACAAGCCGAAGGTCATGCTGCCGGTCGCCGGCAAGCCGCTCTTGCGCTGGCTCGTCGACGGCTTCAAGACGCATGGCGTGAACGACATCACCGTGGTCGGCGGCTATCGCGCCGACGCGATCGACACGTCGGGCATCAAGCTCGTCGTCAACGAGCGCCATGCGCAGACGGGCGAGCTCGCGTCGCTCGCGTGCGCGGCCGAACGCCTGACCGGCGACACCGTGATCTCGTACGGCGACCTGCTGTTCCGCAGCTACATCGTGCGCGACCTCGCGGAAAGCGAAGCCGAATTCAGCGTCGTGGTCGATTCGTCGCTCACCGAGTCGACGAACCAGAGCGTGCGCGACTTCGCCCTCTGCTCGGCGGCCGACGATCGCGGCCTGTTCGGCCAGAAGACCTACCTGCAACGCGTATCGAGCGACGTCGCCGCGGGCACCCCGCACGGCCGCTGGATCGGCCTGCTGAACGTGCGCGGCGCCGGCGTCGACCGGCTGAAGGCGATGCTCGCGACGCTGCAGGCGCGCCCTGATTTCGACACGCTCGACATCCCGTCGCTGCTCAACGAGCTGGTCGCCGCGGGCGAGAAGATCGAGGTGCAGTACGTGCACGGCCACTGGCGCGGCGTCAACGATCTGGAAGACTTCCGCCGCGCGGGCGACTTCGCACACGGCCAGACGCCGCTGTCCGAGCCGGGCGCCGGCAACGGGGGCGCGCAATGATCGAAGCGGCCCAGTTCGTCGAGGCCGCGCGCGAACGCGGCTTCGACTGGTACGCGGGCGTACCCTGCTCGTACCTGACGCCGTTCATCAATTACGTGTTGCAGGACCCGACGCTGCACTACGTATCGGCCGCCAACGAAGGCGACGCGGTCGCGCTGATCGCGGGTGCAACGCTCGGCGGCAAGCGCGGAATCGCGATGATGCAGAACTCGGGGCTCGGCAACGCGGTAAGCCCGCTCACGTCGCTGACCTGGACGTTCCGCCTGCCGCAACTGCTGATCGTCACGTGGCGCGGCCAGCCGGGCGTGGCCGACGAGCCGCAGCACGCACTGATGGGACCGATCACGCCCGCGATGCTCGACACGATGGAGATCCCGTGGGAGACGTTCCCGACCGACCCCGAACAGGTCGGCCCGGCACTCGACCGCGCGATCGCGCACATGGACGCGACGGGCCGCCCGTACGCGCTCGTGATGCAGAAAGGCAGCGTTGCGCCGTATGAACTGAAGGCGAACCCGGCCGCGAAGCCGCGTGCGCACGTCGCCGCGCAATCGGCGTCGCGCGCCGCATCGACCGACGCGTGGCCGACCCGTCACGACGCGCTGCAGCGCGTGATCGCGCATACGCCGGTCGATTCGACCGTCGTGCTCGCGTCGACCGGTTTCTGCGGTCGCGAGCTCTATGCGCTCGACGATCGCCCGAACCAGCTGTACATGGTCGGCTCGATGGGCTGCGTGACGCCGCTCGCGCTCGGCCTCGCGCTCGCGCGCCCCGACCTGCGCGTGGTGGCCGTCGACGGCGACGGCGCCGCGCTGATGCGGATGGGCGTGTTCGCGACGCTCGGCACCTACGGCCCGGCCAACCTCACGCACGTGCTGCTCGACAACGGCGCGCACGAATCGACGGGCGGCCAGGCGACGGTGTCGCAACATGTGTCGTTCGCCGGCGTCGCGGCCGCCTGCGGCTACGCGTCGGCGGTCGAAGGCGATACGCTCGACGTGCTCGATGCGACGCTCGCCGCAACGAGTGACGGTGCGCAATTCGTCCGCGTGGCGATCCGCACGGGCGTGCCCGACGGCCTGCCCCGCCCGACCGTCACGCCGGTCGAGGTCAAGACCCGTCTGATGCGGCACATCGGCGCCGCGCAGACCGAAGCCCACGTTGAAGGAGCCCATTGATGCTGCTGCTGAACCCCGGCCCGGTCACGCTCACCGAACGCGTGCGCCGCAGCCTGCTGCAACCCGATCTGTGCCACCGCGAAAGCGAATTCTTCGACCTGCAGGATGAAGCGCGCACGCGCCTCGTCGCCGCGTACGAACTCGATCCGGCCGAATGGGCGGCCGTACTGATGACGGGCTCGGGCACGGCCGCCGTCGAGAGCATGATCGCGGCGCTCGTGCCGCAGGACGGCAAGCTGCTCGTGATCGAGAACGGCGTGTACGGCGAGCGGATCACGCAGATCGCGACGCAGTACGGCATCGCGCATGACGTGTTGAAGCATGAATGGATGCAGGCGCCCGATCTCGCGCAGATCGGGGCGAAGCTCGATGCGGGCGGGTATTCGCACGTCGCGGTGATCCATCATGAAACGACGACGGGCCGGCTGAACGATCTCGGCGCGATTGCAGAAGTGTGCCGTGCGCGCGGCGTGAAGATGCTCGTGGACGGCGTCAGCAGCTTCGGCGCGGAAGCGATCGACTTCGCCGGCGGCGTCATCGATGCGGTTGCCGCGACCGCGAACAAATGCCTGCACGGCGTGCCGGGTGCGGCGTTCGTGATCGTGCGCCGCAGTGCGCTCACGAAGGCCGCAAGCCGGACTTACTACCTCGATCTCGGTCGGCTCGCGAAGCTGCAGGATCAGCGCAATACGCCGTTTACGCCTTCCGTGCATGCGTATTACGCGCTCGTCGAGGCGTTGCGCGAGTTTGACGAGGCTGGCGGCTGGCGTGCCCGGCATGCGCATTACAAGGCGCTTGCCGATCAGGCGCAGGCAGGGCTTGCTGCGCGCGGGATGCCGCTGGTGCTGCCGGAAGGTGCGTCGTCGGTCGTGCTGCGTGCGTATCGGTTGCCGCAGGGTGTCACGTACGAGACGCTGCACGACGGGTTGAAGGCGCGCGGCTTCGTGATTTACGCGGGGCAAGGCGGGCTGTCGAAGGAACTGTTCCGGATCTCGACGATGGGCGCGATTCAGGCGGCCGATGTCGAGCGGTTGCTGGAAGGGTTTACGGCGCTGACGCGGTGAGCGTTGTCCGCACCTTCGTCTACGAAAAGGCCCGCAAGGGCCTTTTTTATTGTTATTTGCAAATTTGGGGAAACATGGGACACGTTGTCGGCATTCGCGCATTTCAGTCACTCGACATGGCCGCGTCATTCCCAGACAATCGGTTTTTCCAAATCTGATCGCGCCTCTTTAAAGCAAGTCGACGATACGCGCTTCAGACGATGCTGTCGAACGCGATCGACGCCGGAAATCCATCGATCGCCATATCAAGGAGAAAACAGAAATGGGAGCAAAAATTCCTGTCCACGTATCGGGTTCCCGCTTCCGTCGCGCAATGCTCGGCGTCTCCATGGTGCTGACATTTTCTGGAGTCGCCGCTGCACAAGCGCAGAGTTGCGCACCTGACAGCGTGGCGCCGGAGTGTTTGCTGCAGCGTAGTCAGGATGAGTTGCAGCAAGCCGACGACGAATTGAACCGCACTTACCGAAAGGTTTTGAAATCGCTGTCTCGGCCACGTGACGAGTACGTCAACTATCCGGCACTCAAGGCGAAATTCGTCGAGGCTCAGCGGCAATGGCTCCGTTTTATCGACAACGAGTGTTCTGCTTGGTATCTGACAAACGAGGCAGGCGCGGATCGTAATCTTGATCTACTGACTTGCGAAATCGAAAGAACGCGTGATCGTACGCGTCAATTAAACACGTGGCTTAAGCAGGTTAGCTAGGATGAGCTCGGTGCTGGATAAAAGCAGCATGATCAGGACATAGAGAACGTTGACGCTCAGCGAGTCAAATAACGGCTGCGAACGTTCGCTGACGGGATTGCTGAAGGTCTCCGCCCGGTCAGAGGCGACGCCCACGAACACCCATGAAGAAACATTTCCGAGGACAATAATGAGCATCCTGCGCTTCGCCCCGCTGCTGGCACTCGCCGCCGCCCCCATCGTTCACGCCGCCGACAGCCAGCCTTGCAGCGACGAAACCGTGACAGCCATCGCCCGCTGGGCCGGCATCGCGAGCGCCCGCATCGCCACGCGCGACGCGGACCGGCTCGTCGTCGCGTCGTCGTGCAAGGTCATGCCGAACGCACCGGAAACGACGATCGCGGCCGTCGCGTTCGATTCGCTGCCGAAGAGCAAGAACCCGGACGAAAGCAAAAAGCTGCAGGTCGTCGCGCTCGTCGAAGGTGGCAAGGTCGTGGCGGCCGATCGATCGGTGGTCGAAGAGGACGTGGTGACGGAGATCGACGAGAACAGCTACCGCATCGATACGGCGCCCTATCGGTTGTCGCCCGACGTGCGTGCGTTCGGCGTCGTGTTTACCAGCAACGCGCGTGGGCCGAGTTGCCCGGATGCGAACACCGGTGAAGAGTTGACGCTGTGGGTGCGTGAAGGCGGCCGTATCCGCCCGGTGTTCGGCACGAATCTGTACGGCTGGGTCAGCGTCGAAGGCGACGCCTGCGGGCCGGGTGCGGGCGATGCGCGCAGCGAAGCGGCCCGCATGACGATCGCCGTCGAGAAAACGTCGAGCCACGGCTTCGCCGACCTGTCGATCACGGCGCACATCACGAAGACGCAGCGCAAGAACGGCGATTACTCGGATACGGGCAAGCGCACGGCACGCACGATCGTCCACTACGACGGCAAGTCGTACGGCATCGATATGTTCCGTAACTTCTGGTACTCACCCGCCGCGATGAAGCGCTTCAATTAAGGCCGGGGAAATCGCCGCCCCGCCCGCCTACTCCACCGCCTTCGCCCCGATCGCGTCGGTCGGCGTAGGCATCCGCAACGCGTCGTCCCGCACGCGTCGCCCCTCGCGCGCCGTATAGCGATCCTTCAGCCTCAGGAACGGTTTTTCGACGAGGAAATAGCTGGCGGTCGCGGCAATCAATGCCCATACGATACCGAGCGGAAACGCGTGCGGCACAGGCACGCGCGGATTCGCAAAAGGCTGCTGCCACAGATAAAGACTGAACGAAATCGTGCCGACGAACACCACCGGCCTGGCGCGCAGCCAGCGCGCGCACCAGAACCCGCTGCGGAAATTCAGCACGACGATCACGATCGCGATCAGCGCGGCTTCGATCGTCACGCCGTACGTCGCATTCCAGAAGCCGCCGAGCCGGTGTTCGGCGAGCGGCATGCCGAGCAGCACGACGAACACGAGCGCCGTCACGATGCGCGCCTCGCCGCGCCACGAACCGATCCACGCTTCGAGCCGTTCGCGGTTGAGCGACGCATAGCAGCCGATCAGGATCGGGTCGACACCCGTGTGCAGCATCATCCCGAGTTGCCCGCGCAGTGCGGGCGCGACGAAATACGTAATGGCACGCGCCAGCGGCACGATGAGGATCAACGTGGCCAGCCAGCGCGTGCCGGTGCGGCGCATGCCGAACACGAACAGCAGCGGCCAGAACCAGTAGAACTGCTCCTCGAGCGCGAGCGACCAGAAATGGCCGAGATACCACGCGCCGTCCGGATGCAGCGCGTTGTCGCCGGTCAGCCCGAACCACGCCGAGTAATTCCACAGGTGCAGCGCCGCATAGAGCCATTGCCGGCGATCGACGTCGAACCCGCCGACGAACGCCACGATCGCGACGGCCGCGAGATACACGTAGCAGGCCGGCCAGATGCGCAACGCACGGCGCACGTAGAACGACGTCAGTGCGATGCCGCCCGTACGCGCGAATTCGGCACGCAGCACGTTGGTGATCAGGAAGCCGCTCAGCACGAAGAAGATCAGCACACCGAGCCGGCCGTCGGCGATCAGCCGCAACGGCGCATACCAGCCCGTATAGCCGCCGGGCAGCACATGCTCGGCATGACCGACGACGACCATCGCGACCGCGACGGCGCGCAACCCGGTCAACTGCGTGACGCGATGGTTCATCGGCTGGTTTCCGTTGGCACGGTGGAAGAGCGGGAATGGGCCGGCGCCCGCTTGGCCCGCCGACCTGCCGCCGGGATTTTGTATGAAAAATATCGGAATGAAATTGCTTCAAAAATCCGCGCGGCAAACCTCGCCGGCGACACGCGCCACAGCGGGCCAGCGTCCGGCGCGGCGAATGGGCATAATGACAAGCCTTGCCGGCGGCGGCCGGTCCGATGCCCACGCAACGAATTTTGCGGCGCAGCAATCCAGGCCGTACCGTACCGTCCGCACGCGGGCCCGCGCCTCGTCCGCCTCGTGTCCACCCTCACCCGGAGCCTGCCTGTGTACCCACCGATCGAACCCTACGCCCACGGCCACCTCGACACCGGCGACGGCCACCGCATCTACTGGGAGCGCTGCGGCAACCCGGCCGGCAAGCCCGCCGTGTTCCTGCACGGCGGCCCCGGCGCCGGCTGCGGACCCGACCATCGCCGCCTGTTCGATCCCGAGCGCTACGACATCCTGCTGTTCGACCAGCGCGGCTGCGGGCGCTCGACGCCGCATGCGAGCCTCGAGAACAACACGACGTGGGACCTGGTCGCCGATATCGAACGCCTGCGCGAGATGGTCGGCGCCGAGCAATGGCTGGTGTTCGGTGGCTCGTGGGGCAGCGCGCTGGCGATCGCGTACGCGGAAACCCACCCGGAACGCGTGAGCGCGCTGATCGTGCGCGGCATCTTCACGATGCGTCGCGCGGAATTGCTGTGGTACTACCAGGAAGGCGCGTCGTGGCTGTTCCCCGATCACTGGGAAGACTTCCTTGCACCGATTCCGGAAGCCGAGCGCGGCGACCTGATGGCCGCCTACCATCGTCGGCTGACCGGCGACGACGAAGCCGCGAAGCTCGAAGCCGCGCGCGCGTGGAGCATCTGGGAAGGCCGCACGATCACGCTGCTGCCCGATCCCGCGCTCGCCGCGCACTTCGCGGACGGCCACTACGCACTCGCGTTCGCGCGGATCGAAAACCACTACTTCGTGAACAAGGGCTTCGTCGAGGAAGGCCAGTTGCTGCGCGACGCGCATCGGCTCGCGGGGATTCCGGGCGTGATCGTGCAGGGCCGCTACGACATCGCGACACCCGCACGCACGGCATGGGAGTTGTCGAAAGCGTGGCCGGACGCGACGTTCGAGATCGTGCCGGGCGCCGGGCATGCGTACAACGAGCCGGGGATTCTGGAGGCGCTGGTCGCGGCGACGGACCGGTTCGCCGCCTGAGCATCATAACAACGCGACACGACGCGGCGCGTGCTGCCATGCCTACCGGCATGCCCACGCGCCGCCGATCACAGCGCCGCTTCGACGATCGTCCGGCCGCTGATCGCCCGCTCGACGAGCTGTTCGTCGCCGACCTTGCGGATCGCGTCGTCGAGCAACCCTTCCGGCTCCTCGGTCGCAACCTTCAGCAGGCCCGACAGCCCGCGTGCGTCGAGCACCACCAGCGTCTCCATCGAATCCGCGCGGCTCACGAGCACGCGGCGGAATGCCGGGCCCGCGCCGAAGCTCGCACAAAGCGCGATCGTCTCGTTGCCGAGCGTGTAGTCGAAGTGCTTGATCATGGTCTGCCGCCGTTGCATGGAAATGGCGACGCGCGACGGCGCGGCGCCGTGACGTCGACGCACCCGCGCGTGCCGCCGGCGCGTCGGACCGGAGTCCGAATCGCTGCCGGCATCACCATGCTAGGCGTGCAGAATTAATGAAGACTTAAAGCGGCTGAGCCCGCCTGGCGGCACCCTCAAGCCGCATCGAGCGGCTCAACCGTCACCCCGACCTTCAGCTCCTGATCCGCCCCGCCACCGCGGATCACACCGCGCAGCGGCGTCACGTCCGCGTAGTCGCGCCCGATCGACAGCATCACGTAGTCGTCGCCCGGCGCACGATCGTTGGTCGGATCGAGCTGTAGCCAGCCGCCATCCTCGGGCCACGCCGGGTCGTACACGTCGACCCACGCATGCGACGCGTCCGCACCGATCAGCCGCGGCTGGCCCGGCGGCGGCTGCGTGAGCAGGTAGCCGCTGACGTAGCGCGCGGCCAGCCCGAGCGAGCGCAGCGCGCCGATCATCACGTGCGCGAAATCCTGGCACACGCCCTTGCGCAACCGCAGTGCGTCGAGCGCCGACGTCGTGATGTCGGTGCTGTTCGGCGTGTACGCGAAATCGGCATGCACGCGCCGCATCAAGTCCCATGCCGCCTGCACGAGCGGCCGTTGCGGCGTGAAGCTCGCGGTCGCGTACGCGGCAAGCTCGGCGTCGCACGCGACGTGCGGCGACGCGAACACGAACTCGCTCGCCGGGTCGTAAGGCTGCCCCGCGCGGAACCGCAAGCGCTCGCGCACGGCCTCCCATGCGGTGGCATGCGCGGCGTCCGGGTTCGCGATCGCAGGCGGCGGCTCGCCGCGCGCGCCGAGCGACCACACGGGCGGCGTCACGCGCACGGTACTGCGGCTGCGCACTAGCAGCGTGTCGTGCGGCAGGTTCAGCGCGAACGACGCACGCGCATTGCCGAACGCGTCGAGTTCGGTGCCGACCGATTCCGGTGCGGGCTCGATGTCGAGCGAGAACGACAGCACCTGCTGGCGCGGCGTCGCGAGCGGTTGCAGGCGTGCCTGGTGCTGCGCGGATTCGACGCGCGCCGCGTAACGGTATTCGGTGTCGTGCGTGACGCGCAGCAACCGGCCCGGCGCGACGGCAGCCCGTGCGTCGCTTGCGGCCGCCGTCGATGCGGCTGCCTGCCGTGCGTTACCGGAGCCGGAACCGGACGGCGTTTTCGGTACGCCTTTCGTCGTCACCATAGCGTCCTGCCCGCTTCGCGCACGTGGCTGAAATAGCGCTCGCCAATCCGGTTCGACAGTTCCCACACCGCCTTCGCCGTCGTGTCGAGCGCCGCGAGCAGTTTGTCGTGCCGACCGCCTTCGGTGGTCTCGCACAGCTCGTGCAGCGACCACGCGGGGATGTCCGGCACCGTCTCGGCCAGTTCGGACAGCGCATAGCCTTCGCTGCGCTCGACCTTCGTCAGCCGGCCACGCAGCGCCTGCACGACCCAGCCGAGCGAGCGCGGGTTGTCGGTATCGAGCACGACGAGCGACAACAGCGGCGCGACGTCGAAGCCGCGCTGGAACCGCGAACGAAACGTGATCGTGCTGTCGAACAGTTCCAGCACGAGTTCGAAACCGTCCTGCCGGTGCACGGCCCCTTCGTCGAACGCGAACTTCAGCACGCTGCACAGGAAATCGAGCCGGTCGATCTGCCGGCCGATCGACAGCAAGCGCCAGCCGTCGTCGCGCGTCATGTTGTCGGTCTGCGCACCGGTGATCGCGCCGAGCAGCAGGCCGAGGCGTTCCAGCAGCTGCAGCGCGTCGTTGCCGATCTGCTCCTCCGCTTCCGGTTGTCCTGCGCTATCCGCGAACAGTTGCGTCGCGTCGTCGATCAACCGCCATTGATCGCTCGACAGCCGTTCGCGGATCGCGGCAGCCGCGCCGCGCATGCCGAACAGGCACGACGCGATCCCCGACGTGCGATCGGCGCCGCGCGTCAGCGATGTCGCCAGCGCGTGCTGGAACGCGCGCGGCGCATCGACGGCGTGCGGCGCGTCGGCCGCGATCAGCCCGGTGTCGCGGCACAGCGTGTCGATCAGTTCGAGATGCGCGGGGCTGTCGACGTCGTCTTCGCCGCGCAGCCGTTCGAGCGCGGCACGCGCCAGGCGCATCAGGTTGGTCGCGCGCTCGGTATAACGGCCGAGCCAGAACAGGTTTTCCGCGGCGCGACTCGCGATCGCACGCGGCCGCTCGACGAGATCGTCGGGGCCGAGGTGCGTCTGCAACAGCGTCGTCGAATCGACGATGCCCTCGGTCATCACCCACGTATCGACGGTGCTGCCGCCACGCGGCATCGGCGCGTTGAACAGCGTGTCGCGCGTGCCGACCCGTGACAGTCCGCCCGGCAGGAGCCGCCAGCGCTGCGCGCCGTCGGCGAGCGCGAACACGCGCAGCAACAGCGGTTTCGGCACGATCCGCGCGCTGCCGTTGCCGTCGGGTGCGTCGGGCCGCGGCCAGGTCGGCGCCTGCGACAGCGGCAGATCGGCCTGCACCGTGTAGTGTTCGGGCCGCGCGAGAATCCGTGCGCGCCATTCCGCCAGTTGCGCCGGCGTGAGCCGCGCGCCGATCACCGGCTCGAATGCACCGCCTGCCTGCACGTCGGGTGGATAGGATGCCTTGACGATGCCACGCGCGAGTTGCGGCAGCGCGTCGTCGCACGCGGCCGCCTCGCCGCACCACCACGAATGCACGGCCGGCAGCGTCAGCGTTTCGCCGAGCAGGCCTTCCGCGAGACGCGGCATGAAGCCGAGCATCGCCGGCGATTCGAGGAAGCCCGAGCCCGGCGCGTTCGCGAGCAGCACGTTGCCCGCGCGCACGGCCTGCAGCAGCCCCGGCACGCCGAGCATCGAATCGGGCCGCAGTTCGAGCGGATCGAGCCACGCGTCGTCGACGCGCCGCAGGATGCCGTGCACCGGTTCGAGCCCGCTCAGCGTCTTCAGGAAGACGTGATTGTCGCGCGCGGTCAGGTCGCCGCCTTCGACGAGCGTGAGGCCGAGATAGCGCGCGAGATAGGCATGCTCGAAATAGGTCGCGCTGTGCGGTCCCGGGGTCAGCAGCACGATCCGCGAGTTCTTCGCGGCGGGGCTGAGCGACTGCATGCTCTGCAACAGCGCACGGTAGGCGGACGCCAGCCGCTGCACGCGCAGCCCGCGAAACCCGCGCGGAAAGAGCCGCGACACGATCAGCCGGTTTTCGAGCAGGTATCCGAGCCCGGCCGCGCCCTGCGTGTGCTGCGCGACGATCCGCCACTGCCCGTCCGGGCCGCGCGCGAGATCGAACGCGACGACGTGCAGCCACGTATCGCCCGGCACGCGTGCGCCGCGCATCGCGCGCAGGTAGCCGGGATGACCGGTGACGAGCGCGGGCGGCAGCAGCCCGCGCTGCAGGATCGTCTGCGGCCCGTACAAATCGGCCAGCGTCGCGTTGAGCAGCCGCACGCGCTGCAGCACGCCGCGCTCGATCACGACCCAGTCTTCGGGCGTGACGATCAGCGGTAGCAGGTCGAGCGACCACGGCCCGGCCGCGCCGTCGCCGGCGCGTTGCTCGTGCAACTGGTAGAACAGGCCGTTCTCGCGCATGCGCCGGTGCAGCGCGTCGGCGCGGCGGTCGAGGTCGGCCACGCCGTCGCTGCCGATCGACGTGAAGAAGCTGCGCCACGCGGGCGCCAGCGCGGGCGCGTTCAGGCCGGCCGCGCTGCCGCGCAGTTCGTCGTAGCGGCCGGCGGCGGCCGGCGCCGCGAGCGCGGCGGCCAGTTCGGCGGCGTCCGGCTGCGCGCCGGTATCGAAAAGCGTGGGCATCGCGTCGAGGGCGGCGAGATGATCGAGGTCAATGGGCGGCACGATGTCGTTCCGTCGTCAGGATGCGGCCGCGCACGCGCGCCGCCGCACCGGCGGCAAGCTGCCGCGGCGCGCGGCCGCAGTCTGCCCGCATCCTAGCACTCCGGCGAGGCCGCCGGGAGGTTGCGCGCCGCGCATCGTCGTCCGCCCCGTCATCGGTCGATCAAGGCCGCCGCAAGTCCAGCGTGAACGGAAATTCGCGGCTCGGCGCGGCGGCCGCGACCTCCATCCGGCCCGGCGTGTGCCCCATCTCGACGAAGCGCGCGAGCCGGCGGCTCTCGGCTTCGTACGCGTTGACCGGGAACGTCGCGTAATTGCGCCCGCCCGGATGCGCGACGTGATACCGGCAGCCGCCGAGCGAGCGCTGCAACCACGTATCGACGATGTCGAACGTGAGCGGCGCGTGCACGCCGATGGTCGGATGCAGCGCCGACGGCGGCGCCCACGCCTTGTAGCGCACGCCCGCGACGTACTCGCCGACGGTGCCGGTCGGCTGCAGCGGCAGCGCGCGGCCGTTGACGGTCACGACGTGCCGGTTGTCGTTCAGCCCCGTCACGCGCACTTCGAGCCGTTCGACCGACGAATCGACGTAGCGCACCGTGCCGCCGATCGCCCCCTCCTCGCCCATCACGTGCCACGGTTCCAGCGCGCCGCGCAGCGACAGTTGCATGCCGTTCACCGCGATCTGCCCGAACAGCGGAAAACGGAATTCGAAGTGCGGCGCGAACCACGCCGGATCGAACGCGAAACCGGCGTCGCGCAACTCGGCCAGCACGTCGTCGAAATCCATCTGGAGAAATTCCGGCAGCATGAAGCGGTCGTGCAGCGCGGTGCCCCAGCGCGTGAGCGGCGTCGTGTACGGCGTGGCCCAGAAACGCGCGACCAGCGCACGCAGCAGCAGTTGCTGCACGATGCTCATCCGCGCATGCGGCGGCATCTCGAAAGCACGCAGTTCGAGCAGGCCGAGCCGGCCGGTGGACGAGTCGGGCGAATACAGCTTGTCGATGCAGAACTCGCTGCGGTGCGTGTTGCCCGTCACGTCGATCAGCAGGTTGCGCAGCACGCGGTCGACGAGCCACGGCGGCATGTCCTGCCCGAACAGCAGCTTGTTGCGCTGGATCTCCGCGAATGCGATGTCGAGCTCGTAAAGCTGGTCGTTGCGTGCCTCGTCGACCCGCGGCGCCTGGCTCGTCGGCCCGATGAACAGCCCCGAGAACAAATACGACAGCGACGGATGGTTGTGCCAGTAGGCGATCAGGCTCGCGAGCAGATCGGGGCGGCGCAGGAACGGGCTGTCGGCCGGCGTCGCGCCGCCGAGCACGAAGTGGTTGCCGCCGCCCGTGCCGACGTGCCGCCCGTCGACCATGAACTTCTCGCTGCACAGCCGCGATTGCCACGCGGCGTCGTACAGGAATTCGGTGTGGTCGACGAGTTCGTCGAAGCTCGCGGCCGGATGGATGTTCACCTCGATCACGCCGGGATCGGGCGTCACCTGCAGCAGTTTCAGCCGTGCGTCGCGCGGCGGCGGATAGCCTTCGAGCACGAGCTTCACGCCGAGCGTGTGCGCGGTCAGCTCGATCGCGCCGAGCAGGTCGAGATAATCCTCGAGCGCGGCGAGCGGCGGCATGAACAGGTACAGGATGCCGTTGCGCACTTCGACGCACAGCGCGGTGCGCGTGATCCACGCGGCCGATTCGAAGCGCTCGGGGCGGCGATGCGGATCCCCGGCGCCCGGTCGGCCGCTCGCGGCCGCGCCGTCGTCGCGCCACTGCATCACGGTCTGCGCGGACGCTTCGCGATGCACGCCGGCCAGGTAGCGCGGCGCGTCGGCCGGGCCGGCGTAGCGGGCGCGCATGGCGGCGGCATCCGGCAATGCGTCGCGCGGCGCGAACGGATCGCGCTCGACCAGGTACGGATAATCGGCGCTGGCGGTCCACGGCAGCGAATCGAGCGGCAGCCGGTAGCCCATCGGCGAATCGCCCGGCACGAGGTACATTCGCTCGTCGCGGAAGAACCACGGGCCCGTCTGCCAGCGCGGCCCGTCGAGGCCCGGCATGTCGTCCACACGCTTCACCGGCAGCACGTAGCCGACCACGCTATCGAGCTGCTGCTCGAACACCTTGCGCAGCCGCGCGCGTTCGAGCTCGTCGTCGAGGCGCGCGTCGAACGGATCGACGTTGACGGGCAGCCGGCGCTCGCGCCACAGGTAGTACCACACGTCCTCGTAGCCGGGCCGAATGAATTCGCCGGTCAGGTTCAGCCGCGCGGCGAGCGCATCGATGAAACGCTTCGCGTCGTCGGTCGTGTACGCGGACGGTTCGCGCTCGTCGGCGAACAGCGACGGATCGTGCCACACGGGCTGGCCATCCGCGCGCCAGAAGATCGACAACGCCCAGCGCGGCAATTGCTCGCCCGGGTACCACTTGCCCTGCCCGAAATGCAGGAAGCCGCCGTCGCCGTATTCGGCGCGCAGCCGCTGCACGAGTTCGGTCGCGTAACCGCGCTTGGTCGGGCCGAGCGCATCGGTGTTCCACTCGGCGCCGTCGCGATCGTCGATCGACACGAAGGTCGGCTCGCCGCCCTGCGTGAGCCGCACGTCGCCGGCCGCCAGCGCACCGTCGACCTGCGTGCCGAGCGCGAGCACGGCGTCCCACTGCGCTTCCGTATACGGTTTCGTCACGCGCGGCGATTCGTACACGCGCGTCACGCTCATCTCGTGCTCGAACGACACCTCGCACTCGTCGATCAGCCCTTCGACCGGCGCGGCACTCGTCGGCTGCGGCGTGCAGGCGAGCGGAATATGCCCTTCTCCGGCGAGCAGGCCCGACGTCGGATCGAAGCCGATCCAGCCGGCGCCCGGCAAGTAGACCTCGCACCATGCGTGCAGGTCGGTGAAATCGACCGACGTGCCGCTGGGGCCGTCGAGCGATTTGACGTCGGGGGTGAGCTGGATCAGGTAGCCCGACACGAAGCGCGCGGCGATGCCCAGATGGCGACACAGCTGCACGAGCAGCCACGCGCTGTCGCGGCACGAGCCGCATGCGAGTTCGAGCGTTTGCGCGGGCGTCTGCACGCCCGGCTCCATCCGCACGAGATAGCCGATGTCGCGCTGAAGCTGCTGGTTCAGCGCGACGAGGAAGTTCACGGTGCCGGCCGGCGTGCGGTCGACGGCGTCGAGATACGTGCGGAACAGCGGCGCGGCGCTCGTCTGCGGGTCGCACGCGAGATACGGCGCGAGCTCGGTCTTCAGCGCGTCGTCATAGCTGAACGGGTATTGTTCCGCGCTCGCTTCGAGGAAGAAATCGAACGGGTTGTACACCGACATCTCGGCGACGAGATCGATCGTGATCTCGAAGTGCTCGGTTCGCTCCGGAAACACGAGCCGCGCGAGATAGTTCGAGAACGGGTCCTGCTGCCAGTTGATGAAGTGCTGCGCGGGCTCGACCGTCATCGAATACGCGAGGATCGGCGTCCGGCAATGCGGCGCGGGCCGCAGCCGCACGACCTGCGGGCCGAGGTTGACGAGCCGGTCGTAGCGATAGCGGGTGGTGTGATGCAGCGCGACGTGGATGGACATGGGAGCTCGGATCGGGTTGGGCCGGCCGCGCGCGCCGCGTCGCTGTCGACGCGGCGGCCCGGCATGGCGGATTCGGCGAAAGCGCGCGGCGGGTCAGACGAGTTCCGGCGTCTGCACGACGCTGATCTCGACGCCGACGGCCGTCGCGCCGAGCCCCGTCACCGGCTGCGCGTCGCGATGGTCGAGGCCGACCGCGATGCGCACGTAGCGTTCGTCCGGGCAACGGTTCATGAACGGGTCGAAGCCGACCCAGCCGAGCCCTTCGACATAGGCTTCGGCCCATGCATGGCCGGCCGGCTGCTGCATCAGCGCGGCGGCTTGCGGCTGCGCGCCGAGCGCCGGTTGCGGCTGCCCCTGCGATTGCGACTGCACCGCATGCGACGCGCCGAGCATCTGGTGCATCCCGTCGCCGCTCTGCAGCGCGAGTGCTTCCTCTTCCTCGACGTCGCCCGCCTGCTGCTTCGCATCGGCGATGCGCTGCATCGCGCTGTCGGCCAGCACGTAGCCCGAGATGTAGCGCGCGGGGATCTTCAGCGCCCGGGCGGCCGCGATGAACGCGTGCGCATGGTCGCGGCTCGTGCCCTCGCCGCTTTGCAGCGCGGTTTCCGCATCGACGGGCGCATCGGCGGCCAGGTTCGGCGCGTACGCGATGCGGCCGTGCACCTCCGTCATCAGCCAGTGCAATGCGTCGAGGCCGTGCGGCTCGATCGGCAGCGCCTGCGTCAGCGCATGCACGGTGTCGCCCGCTTTCGTGAGCGCGGTCTCGCGCTCGAAGATCCACGGCGGCGCATAGCCCTCGGGATTCCCGAGAATGCCCGCGCGGTCCTGCGTCTCGACGACGCCGGCCGCGACGACGACGATCTCGTCTTTCGCGCCGCGATCGTGGCGCACGAGGTCGATCCGGTTGCCGAGCCCGTCGGCGTACGACAGCGTCGGCTCGACGCCGTCGATCGTGACCTGCCACGCGCGCACCGTCTGCCCGGGGCCCGACTGCGGGCGCAGCCGCAACCGTTGCAGTGCGTGGGAAGCTTGATCGTCGAACTGATAACGCGAAATGTGTCGGATGGCGAGTCGCATGGCAAGTCTCAGTCGAAGTTGTAAGCCTGGGCGACTTCGAGCCCGAGGCTGTTGTTGCGGCCGATGAAGTCGGTCAGGAACTCGTGCAGGCCGCTCTTGAAGATCCGCTCGACCGAGGTATCGGACAGCATTTGCAGGATCTTCGTGGCCGTGTCGTGACACGGGTGTGTCACGCCGTAATCCTTCGCGAGCAGGTTCAGGCTCGACACGACGCGCCCGTAGCAATAGCGCAGCGAACGCGGCATGCGGCCGTTCAGGATCAGGTAGTCGGCGATGTTCAGCGGCTTGTACTGCACGTCGTACACCCAGCGGTACGAACGATGCGCGGCCACGCAGCGCAGGATCGTCTCCCATTGGTAGTTGTCGAGGATCGTGCCGACGTGCGACACCGACGGCAGCAGCAGGTGGTACTTCACGTCGATGATCCGCGCGGTGTTGTCCGCGCGTTCGATGAAGGCGCCGATCTGCGCGAAATCGAAGATCTCGTTGCGCAGCATCGTGCTGTAGAAGCTGCCGAGGATCAGCGCGGTTTCGCGCTTCACCTGGTCGAGCACGGCCGGCAGCTCGCTTTCCGGCACCGGCTGCGCGAACGCGCGGCGCAGCGCGAGCCACGCGCCGTTCACGCTCTCCCACGCCTCGCGCGTCAGCGCCGTGCGCACCATCCGCGCATTCGAGCGCGCGGCCTCGATGCACGACAGCACGCTCGACGGGTTGTCGCGGTCGCGCAGCAGGTAGTCGGTCACGGTATCGGCCGCATACGCTTCGTATTTCTGCCGGTAGCCGTCGTCCGCGCCCGAGCTGACCAGCACCGACGACCATTCGGCCGGCGCGTCGGACGTGCGCGTGAGCGCCATCCGCAGCCCGGCATCGACGATGCGCGCGATGTTCTCCGCGCGCTCGATATAGCGGTACATCCAGTAGAGCCCGCTCGCAGTTCGTCCCAGAAGCATCTCGTGTCCACTCCGTCTTCGTTCGGTTCGCGCGCCGGCTCCGGCGCGCGCGGTCGCATCCGGCTCAGTCGGCCAGCACCCAGGTGTCCTTGGTGCCGCCGCCCTGGCTCGAGTTGACGACGAGCGATCCTTCCTTCAGCGCGACGCGCGTGAGCCCGCCCGGCGTGATGCGGATCCGGTCCGACACCAGCACGAACGGCCGCAGGTCGACGTGGCGCGGCGCGAGGCCGGCGTCGGTCAGGATCGGCGTCGTGGACAACGCAAGCGTCGGTTGCGCGATGTAGTTCGCGGGGCGCGCGCGCAGCTTCGCGGAAAACGCCTCGAGCTCGGCCTTCGACGCGCACGGCCCGACCAGCATCCCGTAGCCGCCCGAGCCGTGCACCTCCTTCACGACCAGTTCGTCGAGATGCTCGAGCACGTACTTCAGGCTGTCGGCCTCACCGCAGCGCCAGGTCGGCACGTTCTCCAGCAGCGCCTTGCGGCCCGTGTAGAACTCGACGATCTCCGGCATGTACGAGTAGATCGCCTTGTCGTCGGCGATGCCGGTGCCGGGCGCATTCGCGATCGTGATGTTGCCCGCGCGGTACACGTCCATGATGCCTGCCACGCCGAGCACCGAATCGGGGCGGAACGTGAGCGGATCGAGGAACGCATCGTCGACGCGGCGGTACAGCACGTCGATCGGCTGGAAGCCTTCGGTCGTGCGCATCGCGACGCGGCCGTCGATCACCTGCAGGTCGCTGCCCTCGACGAGGTGCACGCCCATCTGGTCGGCGAGGAACGAATGTTCGTAGTACGCGGAATTGTGGATGCCGGGCGTAAGCACGGCGATGGTCGGATTGTCGGCGTTGCCGCCCGGCGGGCATACGGCCGCGAGCGACTGGCGCAGCATCTGCGGGTAGGTTTCGACCGGGCGCACCTTCACCTGCTGGAACAGCTCGGGAAAGAGCTGCATCATCGTTTCGCGGTTTTCCAGCATGTAGGACACGCCGGACGGCGTGCGCGCGTTGTCCTCCAGCACGTAGAACGCGTTCTCGCCGGTGCGCACGATGTCGACGCCAATGATGTGCGTGTAAACGTTTCCCGGCGGCCGGAAATCGATCATCTCCGGGATGAACGCTTCGTTGTGCGCGATCAGGTGCTTCGGCACGATGCCCGCGCGCACGATTTCCTGGCGGTGATAGATGTCGTCGAGGAATGCGTTCAGCGCCATCACGCGCTGCTCGATGCCGAGCGACAGCCGGCTCCATTCCGCCCCGGAGATGATGCGCGGGACGATGTCGAACGGAATCAGCCGCTCGGCGGCCTCCGCGTCGCCGTACACGGCGAACGTGATGCCCGTCTTGCGGAACACGCCTTCCGCGTCGTGGGCCTTCTGGGCGAGGCTCGCGGGATTCTGCGTGTCGAGCCATTGCTTCAGGCGCGCGTAAGGCGCCCTTACCATGTCGCCGGATTGCAGCATTTCATCGAATGGCTTCATCGATCTTTTCTCCATCGATCGTTTTCCCCGGCATTGCGCATGCCGGACCGGCGTACTGAATGCTTTGCAAGGAACGTGCCTTGCTCGACCCCGTCGATATCCCCCTGTTTTTGCGCCGCGCCAGGCACGCCGGCGCGGCATTGCGCACCACAACGGTGCAACCCCCGACGCGACGGGCGCTTGCGGTGCGCCGTGAACGCGCACGGCCGATGCTGCGCCGCGTTCGACGAACATAGTTCTCCCGCGTGTCATGAATGTGCAATCTGCACTGCACCAAAAGTGGCGGGCCCGCGCCCCGGAACGATCGGGGCGGGCGGGCCGGCGCGCGCACGGCGCAGCCGGCCCTGGGGGGAAGTACCGTCCGCGGCGGCGCGGACAGTCCGACGCGGTGAACTGTCCGGTTAAGCCGGGTCCGGCACCTCAACGCTATGCAGCCGTAATCCCGGCGACAACGCCCATGCATATTTCGACTGACACCGATCGAAAAAAAACATCGGCTCGACCGGCGCGAGGCGCGGTACGCTAGAACGTTGGTGCGGCAGACGGCGCCGCCTTTCAGGCGCCCGACTATAAAAAGCGAAGATCGAAATGGAAGCAAAGTGGCTGGAAGATTTCCTGAGCCTTGCGGATACCAAGAGCTTTTCCCGGGCCGCGCGTCACCGGCACCTGACGCAGTCGGCATTCAGCAGACGAATCGCCGCGCTCGAAACCTGGATGGACGCGAAGCTGGTCGACCGCAGCATCAACCCGATCACGCTGACGCCCGCCGGCCAGATGTTCCGCGGGCTGGCCGCGGACATCCTGCGCAGCATGTATGCGGCGCGCAACCTCGTGAACGGCTACGACCAGTTCGCGGCGAGCGACCAGGTTGTGCGTTTCGCCGTCGCGCATACGCTCGTGTTCACGCTGTTTCCCGAATGGCTCAAGCAGCTCAACGGCGAGGTCGGCCACGTCACTGCCCGCGTCAATGCGGTGAACGTGCCGGAAGGCGTCCAGCAACTGGTCGAAGGCGAATGCGATTTGCTGCTCGGCTATCACCATCCGCAGTTGCCGATCGTGCTCGACCCGAATCACTTCCCGTTCGTCAGTCTCGGCGTCGAACGCATCCTGCCCGTGTCGACACCCGATGCACGCGGCGAGCCGGTGTTCCAGCTGCCCGGCACGCCCGATGCCCCGCTGCCGCTGCTCGCGTATTCGTCGGGCGCCTTTCTCGGCAACATCGTCGAGATGCTGTTGCTGAATGCGACCGAGCCGTACGTGCTGCACCGGTGTTTCGAAACGCACATGTCCGAGGCGCTGAAAGGCATGGTCGTGGCCGGGCACGGCATCGGCTGGCTGCCGGAAAGCTGCGTCGCGAAGGAGCTCGCAGACGGCACGCTCGTGTGCGCGGGCACCGGCGACTGGATCACCGAACTCGAAATCCGCCTGTATCGGTCGGCGCGCAAACGCGGGCTCGCGGCGGAGCAGCTGTGGACCTACATCATGAACCGGCCGCACGCGGCGATCGACGGTGCGACAGGCATTGAAGAAGCGGCCGCCCCGGCGATGCGCAGCGCGCGGCGAAGCGCGGGCGGCAGCCGCTGATGGCATATTCGCGCCGTGGATATCCGCGGCGCGAATACGCGTTCTCCCGATAGCAATCGATAATCCCGTCGGACTCCGTAAAATCCCTCAACGGCTCTTAATCGATCTCCCGAACACGCAAACGTTTGCGATTCATGTCGTATTTTTTACTGTTTTCGGTATTAAGTAAGAATAATCGGCCCGCCTTTCCAGACAGAAATACCTTGTTACACAAGTTTCGATTTACCTGTAACTGCCGGAATCATCAAAAACGTCGCACCCTCATTTCACGATGTGCGACCTGTATCCGGACCTTCATCGATTCGCCTCGAATACAGGCGCAAGAGTTTCTTTTATCAGTCGTTATTTTTCGGCACGAACGTCGATACCTCCGACGTGATTCAAAGCGTGCTCGATCATCGCTACCGAAGAGCAATTTTCATGTTCGGCAATATCGACTTTATTCAGCATTAAGTGATCCTCAGCAATCCATCCTTATCCTATTTAAATAGGATCTTTCACCCCCGTCCCATTCCGACCACACGCGGTTGTTGGTTCAAAAACCATCGTGTATCAATAGCGTGTCGCAAAAAGAACGTTGGCAAATTCGACTCGGAGTCGATGCACGTCATCGATTCCGGACGGGAGATTGCAATGTCACCCTCGCTTCGACAGCATGCTCGCGCTTTCCTGAGCGTCTTCGTCTCCACGCTATGCATGAACGCCATGGCCCAGACACCGGCGGCCTCCTCACCGGCGTCCGGGCCGGGGGCGAACCGGTACGTGATTTCGTATATCTGCGGCGATGCGCGGATCGACGGCACCGCACCGCTTCCCCCCGACGGGCGTCCGTACAACCTGGGCGTGTCGTTCGTCTCGGAACATACCGGGCAGCCGCTCTCCAACGTGCAGGTGCGCCTGCGCCGACATGGGCGCGTGCTGGTCGAATTCGCCGCATCGGGATCGCGCTGCCTGTTCAGCGTGCCCGATGCGAGCTACCGGGTCGAAGGGACCTATCAGGGAGCAACCCAGTTCGCGATCGTCGAGACGGGCACGCTCACGACGCAGTTGCGCTGGTGAACGTCGCGCCGCCCCTCTCCGATCGCGCCAATCGTGGACCGCATCGAATCAAGGAGTCTTGCATGCCTCGTGCAGAACGACCGGACGGCTCGCCCGCCCGTCAGCCGAAACCCTCGTGGGGTCCGGGAAAGAACGCGGCGCTCAGCGTCGCCGCATTTGCCGCGATCTTCGGTGCCTTCGCGTACGTCGAGCGGGACACGAGGGTCGGCCATGCGAGCGTGACGCACGATATCGCCCGCGTGATCGGAAACGCCGTCGGCAAGTCCCGCGAGCTCATCGTGGCGGCAACCGGCCGCGTGTCCGGCACCGCCGCGCCAGCCGGCTCGACCTCGACGTTCGCGCAGGCCGGACCGGTTCCGCCGTCCGCCTCCGCGCCCCCCGCCGTGTCGGCCGTGGTCGAACCGGCCGTGCCGCCGCAAACGGCGGCCCGCTCCGACACGACACGTACGCGCCCCGCGCACGTGCCGCCGACGAGGCTGGCGGCCAATCCGCACGCCGCGTCGACCGGCAGTCGCACGACGCGCCCGGGCGACACGCACCGGACGTCACGTTCGCAGACGCTGGCGCGCACGAGAAAACACCCCGACCCCGTGCCGAAACCGCAACCGCAGTCGTATGTCGCGGGCACGTCGCACATGGAGGCCACCAGCGTCACGCACGATGAGCTGGAAGGCGCCCGCGCTCTGGCCAAGGCGCGCTGGTGCGCACAGATCGACGAATGGAGCTGTGTGGAGCAAAACGCGAGCCGTGCACTCGCCATCGACCCGAAGAACAGCGAATCGCGCGCGCTGCTTGGACAAGCGATCCGCAACCGCCTGTGACCTGGCCGGATCCCGCCGGGCCTCGCCGCCCGACGGGGCGACGGCCGGCGACGAGCGCCGTCGGGCGTGCAACCGATGTGATCGTTTCAAAGTGAGGACACACCGTGGCCAACAATCGTCAACAACAATGCACCACCGTCGCTCCGCCGAACCGGCGGATCCTCCTGCATGCGCCGTTGCTGTGCCTGCTCGTCGCGTCCGGCCCGTGTCTTGCCGCCGAAGGCGACGCGGAACCGGGCAGCGCGAGCGAAATCGCCGGGTCCCGCGGCGCGCCTGACGCGTTGCCGCCCGACCTGCAGCCGACGGGCGCGTCGACGCAGGCCGCGCCGGGTTCGGGCACGCAGCCGCCGCTTGCGCCAACGCCGATCGCGCAAGCGTCGGACGCATCGATGCAGATCGCGCAGGCGCCGAACCCGGCGATGCCGACCACGGTCGTGGTGGACCCGGATGCGCCGCAGCCGGGCGCGCCATCGACGAATGCACCCACGCCGGCCGCGCAAGCGTCGAATGCGCCGATGCTGCTGGCGCAGGCATTCGACACGCCGCCGGGTACGCCGCGGCCACGCACGCAAACGTCCGAGGCACCGCGGCAGCGCGCCCAGGCCACGACCACCGCACCGCCGGCTACACCGACCACACCCGCTACGCCGACGCTCACCGCGCAGGCATCCGGCACGCCGATGCCGAATTCGCCCGCGCCCATGACCCAGCCGTCCGGCGCCGAACCGCCGTCGTCCCGGCAACCGAATTCGCAGTCGCCCGGCGCGCAGCTCCCCGGCGAGCCGATCCAGCGATCGCAAGGGCCCGACGTCCAGGCACCGAATGCGCAGGCGCCGAACCTCCGCACGGCCGATGTCGCGACGGTGCGCAACGACGTGTTCGGCCTCGCGGCGAGCGGCGGCGCGGTCAAGGCGCTCGACGAAGCGAAGGCGCGGCCCGACGCGTTCTCCGCCGTCGACATCGCGCAACTGGAAGAACTGTCGATTCGCCAGCAAGTGCGCGGCGGACGCGACAAGTCGCGCTCGATGACGAGTTCGGACCGCTTCGACGGAATCGACAGCGCCCTGCGTGCGGCGGACGACCTCGACAAGCGGATACCGCCCACGCCCGAGTACACGCCGGTCCGCACCGCGCTCGCGGGCGACCGGGTCGTCGCCCTTGCGGCACGCGGCGACATGAAGACGGCCGTCGCGACGTTCGAGACGATTCCGTCCAACGCGGAAATCTCGATCGACGCACTGGCGGCCGTCGGCGACGCGTACCTGTACCTGGGCGAGCCGGCCAAGGCGAACGCCGTGTACGCGCGTGCGCTGAAGCAGGCCACCGCATCGCCGAGCGATCGCGCGACGCGCGGCTTCCAGTATGGCGCCCGCACGCAGCCGATCGAGCTGCGCGAAGGGCTGTTCTGGTCGTACGTCGACCAGGCACGCGCGCCGGAAGCGAAGCAGGTGCTCGACGACATGGAGAAGTCGCTGCCGCCCGCCAAGCAGGTGACCAACGTCGGTCCCGGAGAAAGCGACTATCTGCGTTACTACCGGTTGCGCGCGCAATACCTGATCTTCACGGGTCACGCCGACCAGGGGATCGCCGCCCTCGAACAGCTCGAGAAAGAGGTGCCGTTCAACGCGGAGATCCGCGCCGCGCACGCCGATGCGGTGTCGGGCCAATCGCATCCACGCCAGGCGATCTCGATGTATCGCGCGTCGCTGACCGATCACCCGGACAGCGTCGAGATGCTCGCGGGCCTCGGCCGCGCATCGCTCACGGCGGACGACTACGCGACCGCGAAGACCGTCGACCAGACGCTGGGCAACACGTTCCCGGACACCGGCGCCGTGCGCGGCTTCAAGCGCGACTACAAGGCCTACCGCAGCCCCGTGTTCACGACCGACCTGGGCTTCGAGCACGGCAACAGCGCGCTGGCCGACAACAGCTTCACGTCGGACAGCTACATCTACTCGCAACCGTTCGGCGACAACTGGCGGGTCTTCGCGCATACGTTCTACGGCCATGCGCAAACCGACGGCGGCAGCGTCAGCCGCACACGCACGGGCATCGGCGGCGACTACCGGCACGGGCCGCTCACCGTGCTGGGCGAGGTCACGCGCTCGCTGGGCGGAGACGGCCGAACCGGCGGCCGCGGCACGATCGCGTACGCGCTGAACGACTACTGGACGGTCAGCGCGGGGCTCGACACCAACGACAACTCGCTGCCGTGGAAAGCGTATGCCGCGCACATCTGGGGCCGCTCCGCGAACGTCGAGGTCGTGTATCGCCAGAACGACCGGCGCGAAGTCAAGCTGAGTTACGGCGTGAGCCGCTACAGCGATTCGAACCTGCACCAGGAAATCGCGGCGACCGCCACGCAGCGCGTGTACACGTCCGCGAACCAGCTCGTCAACGTCTCGCTGAATCTCGGCACCGACAGCAACACGCGCCATGACGCGCCCTACTTCAGCCCCGGTCGCGACTACGCGGCCGCGGCGACCGTCATGCATCAGCTGACGCTGTGGAAGAAAGGCGACACGGGGCTGCAGCAGCGCGTGTCGGTGTCGGGCGGCGTGTACAACGAGCGCGGCTTCGGCACCAGCCCGCTGTGGAGCGCGCGTCTCGAGCACGCGTGGACGTTCAAGCACGACATCACGCTGAGCTACGGCGTCGAGGTCAGCAGCCACGCATACGACGGCCAGCGCGAGCGCTCCGAAACCGGCTTCCTGTCGCTCAACCTGCCGTTTTAGCAAGGAGATCGGCAATGCTGCAATCCAGACGGACCTTCATGTGCGGATGCCTCGGCACGTTTGCCGCCTGTTCGCTGTTCCCGGGCGTGACCAACGCCAAGATGATCGACCTGCTGCCGCCGTCCGATCCGGCCGACGGCAAGACGTTCCGCGTGATCTGCATGCACGACGTGCGCGACAACCTGATGGCGTCGTTTTCGTCGCCGACGGCGATCATCGATCCGTTCGCGGTCGATACCGGCACGCTCACCGCGATCTTCTCGTGGCTGCAGACCAACAACTACCACACCATCACGGTCAAGCAGATCGAGGAATCGCGGCACGGCGGCAAGCCGCTGCCGCCGCGCTCGGTGCTGCTCACGTTCGACGACGGCTTTCGCAGCCACTACACGAAGGTGCTGCCGCTGCTCGAGCGCTTCAAGTATCCGGCCGTGATGGGCCTCGTCACCGCGTGGATCGATACCCCGGCGGATACGCCGATCCGCATCAGCGACAAGGTGCAGGTGCCGCGCGACTACTTCCTGTCGTGGGACGAGGTGAAGAAGCTCGGGCAGTCGGAATTCGTCGAGCTCGGCTGCCACACCCACAATCTCCACCACGGTGCGATCGCGAATCCGCAAGGCAACGAGTTACCGGCGACCACGTCGCATCTCTACCTGCAAGACCAGAAACGCTATGAAACCGACGCCGAATTCCACGCCCGCGTGCACGACGACCTGCAGACGTGCGTGCGGCAGATCCGCGAGCGCACCGGCCTCGTCGCACGCTCGATGGTGTGGCCGTACGGCGCGGAAAACCAGCCGGTGCGCCAGATCTCGACGTCGCTCGGCATGGACATCCAGTTCAGTCTCGACGCCGGCCCGAATACGCCGGACGTGCCGCTGGACCGGCTGAGACGGATCCTGATGATGTACGACGTCGATATCGGCGGTTTCGAGCGCTCGATGCGCGAGCCGGCGTCCAACCGCGGCGACGTCGACGTGCCCGAGCGCACCGTGCAGGTCGATCTCGACCAGGTCTACGACCCCGATCCCGCGCGACAAGAAGCGAATCTCGGCAAGCTGATCGAGCGCATCTACCGGATGCAGCCGAAATCGGTGTACCTGCAGGCGTATGCGGACCCGAAGGGCACGGGCGTGGCCGAAGCGGTGTATTTCCCGAACCGGCACCTGCCGATGCGTTCCGACCTGTTCTCGCGTGCCGCGTGGCAGCTCAATACGCGCGCCAACGTGCAGGTGTACGCATGGATGCCGGTGCTCGCGTTCCGGCCGCCCGCCGACAAGCTCCGCTCGCTCGAAGCCGTCAGCGCATTCGGCGGCGCGCCGGCCCGCGAGAACGGCACGCGCGTGTTCCGGCTGAGCCCGTTCGATCCCGATGCGCGCCTGATGATCCAGCAGATCTACGAGGATCTCAGCAAGCACGCGTCGTTCAGCGGCATCCTGTTCAGCGACGACGCGGTGCTCGACGACTACGAGGATGGGGGCCGGCATGCGCTGCGCACCTATTCGCAATGGGGGCTGCCGGCCGACATCGGCAAGATCCGCGAGAACCCCGACCTGATGAAGCGCTGGACGCACCAGAAGACGCGCTACCTGATCGACATGACCCGGCAGCTCGAGCAGATCGTGCTGGCCCACCAGAACGTCGGCGACGTGCTGACCGCGCGCAACATCTTCGCGATGCCGGTGCTCAAGCCCGAATCGGAAGCGTGGTTCGCGCAGAACTACGACGATTTCCTCGCCGCCTACGACTACGTCGCGCTGATGGCGATGCCGTACATGGAACAGGCGAAGGACCCCGACGGCTGGCTCGACCAGCTCGTGAAGGCGGTACGCACGAAGCAGCGCGGGCTGCAGCGCACCGTGTTCGAACTGCAGGCGTACGACTGGCACGGGCAGAAGGCGGTGCCGGCCGGCACGCTGCTCGCGCAGATGCGGCGGCTGCGCAGCGAGGGCGCCGTGAATTTCGGCTACTACCCCGACAACTTCCTGAACGGCCAGCCTGAGCTCGACGCGATGCGCGACGTGATGTCGCTGAAGTCGCGCCTCGACCCCACCTCGATCAACGCGCTGATGCAGATGCAGCAGTCGCACGGAACCAAGACGCCATGACCACCCACAGCCTGATCCAGCGCCTGCAGGATTTCGTCTTCTACTATCCGTTCTTCATGTCGTATCTGTGGATGATCGGCGGCGTCGTGCACTACTTCCTGCTCGAGGAAGGCCGCGAGCTGTCGACGCGCACGATCGCGTCGAGCGGCATCCCGAAAGTCTCGATCGTCGTGCCCTGCTTCAACGAAGCCGCGAACGCGCGCAGCGTGATCGGCCACCTGAACGGGATGCAGTATCCGAACTACGACATCATCGCGGTCAACGACGGCAGCAAGGACCGCACCGGCGAGATCCTCAACGAGCTGGCCGTCGAGATTCCGCGGCTGCTCGTGATCCATCACGCGCGCAACGAAGGCAAGGCGGTCGGGCTCACGACCGCGGCGGCCGTGTCGAACGCGGAATACCTGCTGTGCATCGACGGCGACGCGCTGCTCGCGCACGATGCGATCGGCTGGATGCTCGAGCATTTCCTGACCGATCCGGGCGTGGGCGCGGTGACCGGCAACCCGCGCATCCGCACGCGCACGTCGCTGCTCGGCCGCATGCAGGTCGGCGAATTCTCGTCGATCGTCGGGCTGATCAAGCGCACGCAGCAGGTGTACGGCCGCATCTTCACGGTGTCGGGCGTGATCACGATGTTCCGCAAGACCGCGCTCGCCGATGTCGGCTACTGGAGCTCGGACATGCTCACCGAGGACATCGACATCAGCTGGAAGCTGCAGTGCCGCGACTGGCGCGTCGTGTACGAGCCGCACGCGCTCAGCTGGATCCTGATGCCGGAGACGATCAAGGGGCTCTACCGGCAGCGGCTGCGCTGGTCCAAGGGCGGCATCCAGGTGCTGCTCAAGTACGCGGGCACGCTGATGCGGCCGACCCAGATGATGATGTGGCCGCTGTTCGCCGAATACCTGATCGGCATCGCGTGGGCGTACTCGATGTCGTTCATCCTGCTGCTCGCGCTGATCGACGTCGTCTACCCGCTTCCGCCGAACTGGCATGTGTCCGTGGTGCCGCACTGGCACGGGATGCTGCTGGTCGCGACCTGCATCCTGCAGCTGATCATCGGCAGCATGATCGATCGTCGTTACGACGAAAAACTCCTGATGTACTTCCTTGACACCATCTGGTACCCCGTCGCGTTCTGGCTGATCAGCATGATCACCACCGTCATCGCCCTGCCCGCCGTCGTGCTGCGGGGCCGTGGCAAGCGCGCCGTATGGGTCAGTCCCGACCGAGGCATTCAACATGAAGAACGCGCCGATTATTGACCTTTCCCTGCGCGCCCCGCGCGACATGATCGCCGAACGCGGCAACATCGTCGGGCCCGTGCTCGTCGCATGGTTCCGCCTCGTGCGGCCCGCGCTGGTCGGGGGCGTCTGGGCATCGATCTGCATCTATACGTACCGTTACCTGTTGCCGTTCAACGAGGCCGAGATGCCGATCGAGCAGATCGTGTTCTACGTGACCAGCATCGCGCTGATCGCCGGCACGATCGTCATGTGGCTGATCGCGGGGCGCGTCGTGCATCCGTTCGCCTACCGGTTGCGCGTGTCGAAGATGCTGCGGCGCTCGGCCAGCGTGAAGGTGCGCTCGGTGCCGCCGACCGCGTTGGCAAGCGAGCGCCGGCGCGGCACGCGGCGCACCACGCGCATTCTGGTCGCGTCGCACGACGCGAACGGGTCGATTTCGGGCATCGAATGGGTCGCGCATGCCGGCCCGCAGCCCCGCGAATAAATCGCCGGAGACGTGCCGCGCCGCGCGCGACGCCTGCCGCGCGACGTGGCACCGCTTGCGGCATCGTGCTGCCGCGCGTCGCGCGCCAGCCGGCAACTTCCTGGAGACGAGGTGAATCATGTGCGGAATCGTCGGAGCAAGCGGCCTGAACAATCAGGTGCCGCAACTGGTCAATGCACTGAGCCGGCTCGAATATCGCGGCTACGATTCGTGCGGCATCGCCGTGCAGCGCGACGGGCGCCTGCGCAGCGAACGCACGCTGCGACGCGTGACGGACCTGCAGGATCGCGTGCTGACGCTCGGTCTCGAAGCGCAGACCTGCATCGCGCATACGCGCTGGGCGACGCACGGCGCGCCGTCGGAAATGAACGCGCACCCGATCATGTCGGGCGACACGATCGCGGTCGTGCACAACGGGATCATCGAGAACCACGACACGCTGCGCGCCGAGCTGCGTGAGCGCGGCTACACGTTTCGCGGGCAGACCGACACCGAAGTCATCGCGCACCTGATCCACAGCCTCTATCGCGACGACCTGTTCGACGCGGTCGTGCGCGCCGTCAAACGGCTGCACGGTGCGTACGCGATCGCGGTGCTCGGCGCGCGCGAGCCGCAGCGCCTCGTCGCCGCGCGCGCCGGCTCGCCGCTCGTGATCGGCATCGGCGCCGAGCAGAACTACCTCGCGTCCGACTGCGCGGCGCTCGGCGACCTGACCGACCGCTTCGTGTACCTGGAGGACGGCGACGTCGCGCTGATCACGCCGGAGCGCATCGCCGTGGTCGATGCGGGCGGACAGGAAGCGCGGCGCCCGTTGTGCGAAGTGAAGGCGCGCGCGGACGACGCCGCGCTCGGGCCGTATCAGCACTTCATGCAGAAGGAGATCTTCGAGCAGCCGAAGGCGATCGACAGCACGCTCGACGGCATCGACACGATCTCGCCGGTGCTGTTCGACGCGACGGAAGCCACGCGCGGGCTGCTGTCGCGGGTCAGAAGCGTGCTGCTGCTCGGCTGCGGCACCAGCTACTACGCGGGCCTGACCGCGAAATACTGGCTCGAAAGCATCGCCGGCGTGCCCGCGCAGGTCGAGATCGCCAGCGAATTCCGCTACCGCGACACGGTGGCCGATCCACGCACGCTCGTCGTCGGCATCTCGCAGTCGGGCGAAACGGCCGACACCATCGGCGCGATCGAGCAGGCGCGATCGATGGGCCAGGAACTATCGATGGCGATCTGCAACGTCGCGACCAGCACGATCGCGCGCAATGCGCCGCTGCGGTTCCTGACGAGGGCCGGCATCGAGCTCGGCGTCGCATCGACCAAGGCGTTCACCACGCAGCTCGTCGCGCTGTTCGTGCTGACGCTGACGCTCGCGCAGCTGCGCGGCCGGCTCGATGCCGCGCAGGTCGCGACGCACCTGAAGCAGTTGCGCGCGCTGCCGGACCGCATCGGCCACGCGCTCGCGCTGGAAACGCAGATCATGGGCTGGGCCGCGAAGTTCGCCCGCACCGAGAACGCGCTGTTCCTCGGCCGCGGCATCCATTTCCCGATCGCGATGGAAGGCGCGCTGAAGCTCAAGGAGGTGTCGTACATCCATGCGGAAGGCTATGCGGCCGGCGAACTGAAGCACGGGCCGCTCGCGCTCGTCACGAGCGCGATGCCGGTCGTCACGATCGCGCCGGACGACCGTCTGTTCCAGAAGCTGAAATCCAACATGGCCGAGGTGCGCGCGCGCGGCGGGCGGCTCTACGTACTGGCCGGCAATCAGCTCGAAATCGACGCCGACCGCGACACGCACCTGATCCGCGTACGCGAATCGGGCGACCTGCTGTCGCCGATCGTCAACGTGATCCCGCTGCAATTGCTCGCCTATCACGTCGGCTGTACGCGCGGCGCCGATGTCGACAAGCCGCGCAACCTCGCGAAATCGGTGACCGTCGAATGAAGCGGCGAATGCGTCCGGCGCAGACGGTCATGCGGCTGGCCGCGGCCGTGCTCGGGGGCGCGTGCGGCGTCGGCGCGGTGTCACCGTTTGCCTTTGCCGGCGCGCCGGCCGTGCATACGGTCACCGTGCCGAGCGCCCCGTCGCCGCAGGACACCGGCGACCCGCGGCGCTTCATGCACGGGATCGGCGTGGCCGACGCCGGCGACGGCAAACGCTGGGTGTTCTTCAGCAGCTCGGGCATCATGCCGCGCGGTGCGCTGCGCAGCGGCAGCTGGCCGCATGACGTGTACGTCGGCGAATGGCAGCCGGACAAGCCGCGCGTGCTGCACGTCCGTACGTTCATCAGCCGCCCGGAGGCGCAGGAACCCGTGTCGATCGCGCAGAATGCACACGGCGACATCTTCGTCACGTTCGAGGACGGCTGGAACACGTCGCAGGAAGTCAGCCAGCGCTACGGCATCTACCGCCGCGACCTGAAGCCGGTCAAGCCCTACCCGAACGACGTCGAATCGGGCGGTCATTCGGGGCACGTCGCGACGG
Source organism: Burkholderia sp. 9779_493 (assembly GCF_015712215.1). Taxonomy (NCBI): domain Bacteria; kingdom Pseudomonadati; phylum Pseudomonadota; class Betaproteobacteria; order Burkholderiales; family Burkholderiaceae; genus Burkholderia; species Burkholderia sp. 9779_493. The sequence continues at coordinate 187,810 of NZ_JACCQA010000010.1, read as the reverse complement.
TCGCCGACCGCTTCGTCGTGTTCTATTCGACCGACTGGGTCAACGGCGGCGGTGTCGACAACCTCGGCAGCGGCAACGGCGTATACCTGAAAACCTACGACGCGGCCGGGCGCGTGCTGAACCACGTCGCGGTCGCGCCGCATCGCCGCGAGTGGTGGCCCGTGATCGCGGGCTCGCCGCGCAACGCGCTGCTCGTGTGGCAGAAGTTCATCGACGGCAGCACGGACGCGACACTCGAATACGCGATGTTCGATCCGGTCACCGCGAAGCTGGAAAAACTCGGCTCGCTGAACGACGCGATCCAGTATTACGTGTATTCGGCCGCCTATGTGCCGGAGATCGACCGTTTCATCGTCGTCACGACGACCGCGGACGATCGCGGCGTCGCGATGCTGATCGCGCCGGACGGCCGCCGCACGGCGACGCTCGATTGCCTGCCCGCGTCGGTGCGCGAATCGGGCATCGGCGTCGCCGGCACACATGCGTATGTGCCGACCCGCGACGGGCGGCTGCTGACGCTCGCGCTGGCGCCGGCGAACATGGCGGTGAGCGGCGTGCAGCGCTCACCCGTTCCGTGGGGCTCGACCGGCGTCGCCGGTTTCCCGGCGCGCGGCACGGCGATGCATTTCGTGTCACTGACGCCGTCGGGGATGCGCGAAGCCGATTTCGAACCGGCGCGCGACACGCCGATGCCGAAGAACGAAGTGTCGTGTTCGAGTCATTGAAGGCGGGCGCGTCACGCCATGTCGCGGGCGCGGGCAGATCGCGTGCCGCCACCGTGCCTGTCGTTTTCCCCGTCCGGATCGCGCGACGACGCGCGCTCGCCCCGTCACGCGCCCGGTAGTCGGGCGCCGGCGCGTGCTGGTCCAATCATCGCCGCCGCGCGTTTCCCGCGCCGAATTCGCCAGCGCCGCCCGTACCGGATAGACTGTCGCCCGATTCCTTCCATCGGCCGCGGCGTCCCGCCTCCTGCCGCCGCCGGAACGCCCTTTCCCGGAGAACGAATGCTGAAGCGCCAGTGGTTTTCGCTTGTGCTGCTGACGGTTTGCCTGCTCGGACAACGCGCGTCGGCCCAGTCCACGCTCGAACTCGACACCGACGGCACGGCCCGCGCCGTCACCCGCCAGACGCTGCTCGCCCGTACGGACGCGACCGACATCCACGTGCCGCGCGACATCGCGTACGGCCGGCCGATGACGTTCCGCGCCGTGCCGTTCGCCGCGCTGCTCGGCGACACGCCGCTGCCGGCCGACGGGGTGCTCGAAACGCGCGCGGCCGACGGTTTCGCCGCGCAACTGCCGCTCGATCTCGTGCGCCGCCGCGCGCCGGCCGGCGCGATCCCGTGGCTCGCGATCGAGGATCCGGCCCATCCGTGGCCGAAACTGCCCGGCAAGCAGGTCAGCGCGGGGCCGTTCTATCTCGTGTGGCTCGGGCCGGACGCGTCGTCGGTGCGCGGCGAGCAGTGGCCGTACCAGATCGTGCGCATCACGATCGAATCGTCGCCGCTCGCGCGCTGGCCGTCGCTCGCCGTCGACGCCGCGTTGCCCGCGAACGATCCGGCCCGCGCGGGCCAGCACCTGTTCGTCACGCAATGTCTCGCGTGCCACCGCATCGACGGCGCGGGCAGCAGCCACGCCGGCCCCGACCTGAACACGCCGATGAATCCGGTCGACTACTTCCAGCCGGCCGCGCTGCGTCGCTACATCCGCAACCCGGCGTCGGTGCGCGACTGGCCGGGCCGCAGCATGCCGGCATTTCCGCCCGATCAACTGAGCGACCGCGAACTCGACCAGATCGTCGCGTATCTCGCGTACATGGCGCGGCGCAACGCGGGGAAGTAACGCGGGCCACCCCGGCCGCACCCGTCGCGCTTACGCTTCCTGCGCGCTCTGCAGCACCGCGCGCAACAGCACGTCGGCGCCGGCCGTCGCCCATTCGGGCGTAATCGCTTCGGCCTCGTTGTGGCTCAGCCCGTCGACGCACGGCACGAAGATCATGCCGGTCGGCGCGACACGCGCGACATAGCACGCGTCGTGGCCCGCGCCGGACACGATGTCCATGTGCGACAGCCCGAGCGAGCGCGCCGCGTCGCGCACCGTGTCGATGCAGCGTGGCGCGAACGGCACCGGCGCATACGTGAAGATCTGCTCGATCTGCGCGCCGAGGCCGGTTTCGTCGGCCACGCGCGCGAGCTCCGCGCGCAACGCCGCGTCCAGTTCGTCGAGCACCGCATCGTCGGGATGCCGGAATTCCACCGTGAAAAAACAGCCGCCCGGCACCGTGTTGCGCGAATTCGGCCGCGCCTCGATCATGCCGACCGTTGCGCGCGCATCCGGTGCGTAGCGGCGGCCGAGCACTTCGACGAACGAGATCATCCGCGCCGCGCCGACCAGCGCGTCGCGGCGGAACGCCATCGGCGTCGTGCCCGCGTGCGCGTCGACACCGGTGAGCGTCACCTCGTACCAGCGCTGCCCCTGCCCGGCCGTCACGACGCCGATCGTCTTGCCTGCCCGTTCGAGAATCGCGCCCTGCTCGATGTGCAGCTCATATGCCGCGTGCACCGGATAGCCGCCGACCGGCTCCGCGCCCGCGTAGCCGATCCGTTCGAGCTCCTCGCCGATCGTCCGGCCCGCGCCGTCGGTGCGCGACAGTCCGTATTCGAGCGTATAGACGCCCGAGAACACGCCGGCCGACACCATCGCCGGCGCGAAGCGCGAGCCTTCCTCGTTGGTCCAGATCACGACGTCGACCGGACGCTCGGTCTCGATGGCCGCGTCGTTCAGCGCGCGCACCACTTCGAGCCCGCCGAGCACGCCGTAGATGCCGTCGTAACGCCCGCCGGTCGGCTGGGAATCGGCATGCGAGCCCGTCATCACCGGTGCGGCGTCGGGACGGCGACCGGCGCGGCGCGCGAACACGTTGCCCATCCGATCGACGCGCACCGTGCAGCCGGCTTCACGCGCCCACTGCACGAACAGGTCGCGCGACTCGCGGTCGAGGTCGGTCAGCGCGAGACGGCACACGCCGCCCTTCGGCGTCGCGCCGATCTGCGCCATCCGTTCGAGCGACGCCCACAGGCGGTCGCCGTCGACGCGCGGCATGCTTGCGGGAGCGTCACGCATCGCCGTTCTCCGGCGCGGGTTGCAGCGCATAGCGGAAATCGCAGCGCTTGCCGCCCTGCATGATCGTGCTCGTGCGCGTGAGCGCGATGTCCGGCGCATAGCCCTGGATGAAATAGCTGTCGCGCGCGCAGCTCAGCAGGTGCCCGATCTCGCCGAGCCCCATCGCGTGATACATCTCCGCGTAACTGCAGCGATGCACGTCGTAGTCGTAGTGCGCGTCGTCCGCGCGCCGCACCTCGACGTCGAGCGCATCGTCCTTCTCCCACAGCACCTGCAGCGCGATGAACGATTTCACGCTCGTGCCGTCCGGCTCCTGCGCGGCGAACGTCCGGCCCGCGTCGACGGCCGCGCCGCGCACGGCTTCCGCGATCACGGCCTGCGCGCGCTCGGTGCCGAACTCGCGCTTCATGATCTCGTAGATCGGCTTGATGATTTCCGCTTCGATGCGGCGCCGCGCGAGGATCCCGAGGCGCGAGTCCTCGGGGGCGGCGGCGGATGTCTGGTTCGCTTCGGTCATGGGGATCGTGTTGGTCGTTTTGTCGTTACTTGGCTGCGGTGCGCGAGCCGCCGAGCACGTCGACGACGGCCCACGTGCCGCCGCGCACCTGGTAGATCGTGAAGGCCGGGTCCTTCAGGTTGCCTTCGGCGTCGAACGCGATGCGCCCCGTCACGCCGGGCCGGTCGATCGCGCGAACGGCCGCGACCAGCTTCGCCGGCTGCGTCGTGCCGGCCTTCTGCGCGGCCGCGATCAGCGTGGCGGCCGCGTCGTACGCGAACGGCGCATGCAGCTCGATCGGCGCATGAAAACGGGCCTGGTATTGCGTGTCGAACGCCTTGCCGCCCGGCATCCGGTCGAGCGACAGGCCCGGTTCGAGCGCCGTCACGCCGTCGCCGTCCTTGCCGGCGAGCGACAGGAAGGTCTGGCTCACGAAGCCGCCCGCGCCGAGCAGCGGCGCGTTCACGCCGAGCTGGCGCATCCGGCGCGCGATCGGCGCGGCTTGCGCGTCGAGGCCGCCGAAGAACACGAGATCCGCGCGCTTGCCCTTGATCGCGGTCAGCACGCCGCTGAAGTCGGTCGTCTTGTCGTTCACGTACTGACGATCGACGATGGTCCCGCCGTTCGCCTGCACGCCCTTGATGAACTGCTCGGCCAGCCCCGCGCCGAACGACGTGCGATCGTCGATCACCGCGATGCGCTTCGCCTTCAGCGTCTTCACCGCGTACGCACCGGTGAAATGGCCGCCCGCATCGTCGTGACCCATGATGCGGAACGCCGTCGCGTAGCCCTGCTGCGTGTATTGATGGCCGGTGGACGCCGGCGCGATCTGCGGAATGCCCGCATCGCGGTACACGCGCGACGCCGGCACGCTGCAGCCCGTGTTCCAGTGACCGACGACGCCGATCACGTGCTGGTCGACGAGTTGCTGCGCGACCGCGACGGCCGTGCGCGGGTCGGACTGGTCGTCGGCCGCGACGAGCTTGTAGACGACCGGCTTGCCGCCGATGGTCGGATGCTTCGCGTTCGCGTCGTCGATCGCGAGTTGCGCGCCGTTCTGCAAGTCCTTGCCGATCCGCGCGGACGGGCCGGTGAGCGGCGCGGCGAGACCGATCAGGACCGTCTGCGGAGCGGACTGCGCCAACGCGGGAACGGAGGCGACCAGGGCGGCCGCCGAGAAGGCGAGGCTGGCGGGGAGGAAAGCGATTTTCATGTGCGGGGGCCGGTCAATCGGATCAAAAACATGAAAAATATTAAATATTCGACATTCAAACCCCAAATATCCAATTGTTGGATGCTTATGCCGTTCTCCACACATTAGCGTATATCTTTGTAAATACGGGATATTTTTGTGTTGTCGCTTACCCTGACTTTTCGATAAAATTCGATACATGAAAAATATCGAACAATTGCCGCACGATCCACCGCTGCGCGCGGTGCGTGCGTTCGAAGCATTCGCGCGTCTCGGTTCGGTCACCGCGGCGGCCGGCGAACTCGACATCACGCCGTCGGCGGTCAGCCATCAGCTGCAACTGCTCGAAGCGTTCATCCAGACGCCGCTGACGGTACGCGAAGGCCGGCTGCTTGCGCTCACCGACGAAGGGCGCGACTACTACCGGTCGATCAGCGCGGCATTCTCGGTGCTGCGCAGCGCGACGCGCTTCGTGCGCGACCGTTCGTCGCTGCGCCAGATCACCGTCAGCCTGATTCCGCTGCTCGGCATCGGCTGGTTCATTCCCCGGCTGCATGCGTTCCTGGCCGACAACACCGACGTCGACGTCACGGTGCTGTACGCGCATCACCGCAACTACCGAAGCGATGCGTCGGATCTGTCGATCCGCTTCGGCACCGGCGACTGGCCCGGCTATCGCTGCGAGCGGCTGCTGCCGGGCGCGATGGTGCCGATGTGCAGCCCGTCGTTCCTGAAGCGTCACGGGCCGTTCCGCACGCCGGCCGATCTCGCCCGCGCGCCGCTCGTGCATGACGAGGATCGCAGCACGTGGGTCAACTGGCTGCAGGGCGCCGGCGTGCGGCACGTGTCGCACGCGGTGGGGCCGATGTTCGAGGATGGCCAGCTCACGCTGAGCGCCGCCCGCGCGGATCTCGGCGCCGCGCTGCTGCGCGCGCCGCTGGTCCAGCGCGAACTGGCGAACGGCGAGCTCGTGCAACTGTTCGATCACGCGCTCGACGACGGACGCGACTACTACCTATGCACGCGCGAGGACGCGGACATGCCGGACGGGGCGCGGCGGCTGGCGGCATGGTTGCGGGAGATGGCGGGGATTTGAGCGGAGGCGCGTCCCGCCACCGAACCGCGAATCGGCATTCGCTTCGGACAGGCGGCGATCCTGCATTTACGCGGCCGCATGTCGATGATGGCTGCGTCAAGTCAGGGAGGTTGCAATGCCCACCATCCCGATCGACCTGTCGGATGACCAGCATGCCGCGTTGAGCATCATCGCAGGGGCCAGGGGCCGCCCCCGCGCCGAAATCATCGGCGACGCAATCGATGCCTGTATCACGCGACACGGACACACACTTGTCAACAATGGGTTCGGTCTACGGAAGGGGCGCGAGATTGCCGGCCAGGAGGACCTGCGCTCGGAATGGTGAAGGCATGTACAACCTCTGCCCCGCCCGAATCGCCTTCGGCCCCCGCCAATCAAGGGCCGGAAGCAGATAGAAAATCCCGATGCCGCGGATTGAAACAAGCAATTTCACAAGCTCAGGGTGAACCCGGATACTGGCAACACTCCACTCACCACTGAAGAAAAGGAATTGTCCAGATGCCGATCATCAACACCCAAATCAAGCCGTTCAAGGCAACCGCTTACCACAACGGCGATTTCGTGCCGGTCTCGGAAGAGAACTTCAAGGGCAAATGGTCCGTCGTCGTGTTCTACCCGGCCGACTTCACGTTCGTGTGCCCGACCGAACTGGGCGACCTCGCCGACCGTTACGCGGAATTCCAGAAGCTGGGTGTCGAAATCTACGGTGTGTCGACCGACACGCACTTCACGCACAAGGCATGGCACGACACGTCGGACACGATCGGCAAGATCAAGTACCCGATGATCGGCGACCCGACGCTCACGCTGTCGCGCAACTTCGACGTGCTGATCGAGGAAGAAGGGATGGCGCTGCGCGGCACGTTCGTGATCAACCCGGAAGGCGAGATCAAGCTGTGCGAAATCCACGACAACGGCATCGGCCGCGACGCAGGCGAACTGCTGCGCAAGGTCCAGGCGGCGCAGTACATCGCGGCGCACCCGGGTGAAGTGTGCCCGGCCAAGTGGACGCCGGGTGCGGAAACGCTGACCCCGTCGCTCGACCTGATCGGCAAGATCTGACGATCGCTCCGCGCGCCTCGAACGAGGCGCGCGACGGCGGGCCACGCACTGCGCGCCCCGCCCCTCCTCCGGCACGACGTGCCCGACCAGCATAATCAATACGGAATCCGAAACGCCATGCTCGACGCCAATCTCAAGAACCAACTCAAAGCGTACCTCGAAAAAATCACGCGCCCGATCGAACTCGTCGCCTCGCTCGACGACAGCGCGAAATCGCAGGAACTGCTGGCGCTGCTGAACGAGATTGCGTCGCTGACGGATCGCGTGACCGTGACCGAACGCCGCGACGACGCCGAGCGCAAGCCGTCGTTCTCGATCGGCGAGCCCGGCAAGCCGGCCGGCATCCGTTTCGCCGGCATCCCGATGGGCCATGAATTCACGTCGCTCGTGCTCGCGCTGCTGCAGACGGGCGGCCATCCGATCAAGCTCGACGACGACGTGATCGAACAGATTCGCGCGCTCGACGGCGACTACGCATTCGAAACGTTTTTCTCGCTGTCGTGCCAGAACTGCCCGGAAGTCGTGCAGGCGCTGAACGTGATGTCGCTGATCAACCCGCGCATCCGCCACGTCGCGATCGACGGCGCGCTGTTCCAGGATGAAGTCGAGTCGCGCCAGATCATGGCCGTGCCGACGATGTTCCTGAACGGCGCGTCGTTCGGCCAGGGCCGCAGCAGCGTGAAGGAAATCCTCGCGAAGCTCGATACGGGCGCCGGAGAACGCGCGGCGAAGTCGCTCGAAAACAAGCCGGTGTTCGACACGCTGATCGTCGGCGGCGGCCCGGCGGGCGCGGCTGCTGCGATCTACTCCGCACGCAAGGGCATCGCGACGGGTGTCGTCGCCGAGCGTTTCGGCGGCCAGGTGCTGGACACGATGGCGATCGAGAATTTCGTGTCGGTGCAGGAAACCGAAGGGCCGAAGTTTGCCGCCGCACTCGAGCAGCACGTCAAGCAGTACGACGTCGACATCATGGACGTGCAACGCGCCGACGCGCTGATCCCGGGCGACGTGCACCAGATCCGTCTCGCGAACGGCGCGGTGCTGAAAGCGAAGACGATCGTCCTCGCGACCGGCGCACGCTGGCGCGAAATCAACGTGCCGGGCGAGCGCGAATACCGCAACCGCGGGGTCGCGTACTGCCCGCACTGCGACGGCCCGCTGTTCAAGGGCAAGCGGGTCGCGGTGGTCGGCGGCGGCAACTCGGGCGTCGAGGCCGCGATCGACCTCGCCGGCATCGTGAAGGAAGTCACGCTGATCGAATACGGCGCGCAGCTGCGCGCGGACGAAGTGCTGCAACGCAAGCTGCGCAGCCTGCCGAACGTGACGATCGTCACGCAGGCGCAGACGACCGAACTGACCGGCGACGGCAGCAAGCTGAACGGGCTCGTCTACAAGGATCTGCGCTCGGGTGACACGAAGCGCGTCGACCTCGAAGGCGTGTTCGTGCAGATCGGCCTCGTGCCGAACACCGAATGGCTGAAAGGCACGGTCGAACTGTCGAAGCACGGCGAGATCGTCGTCGATGCGCGCGGCGCGACGTCGGTGCCGGGCGTGTTCGCGGCCGGCGACGTGACGACGGTGCCGTTCAAGCAGATCGTGATCGCGGTCGGCGAAGGGGCGAAGGCGTCGCTCGGCGCGTTCGACCACCTGATCCGGCAGGACGTGGCGGCGCCGGCCGCCACCGCGCAGCCGCGAGTCGAAGAAGCGGTCGCCGCCTGACGGACGTCAGCCCGACGGCAAACAGTTTGTCTCTCTTGGCCCCGCATGCTTTGGTCGGCGTGCGGGGCCCTTTTTATGCCGAGGACGCCCGCGGCTACTTGGTCGCGGTCGGGCCGCCGTTCGCCGGCACGGGCGTCGTGGTCTTGAAATGGCTCGACTCCCTGACGAGCTGCTCGGTCATCGCGGCGGCTACCGGATTCGCGCCGGACGACGAACCGCCCTGCCGATACGAACCGGTGCTCGCCGACGGCATCGACTGCATCGACGACATCGGCGGCGGCGGCAACGACGGGTCGAGCTTCGCCGATTCCCTGACGAGCGCCGCCGTCTCCGGCGTTTCGGATTTCGTCGCGGCCGGCGGCGCGGCGGCGGCGTGGCGTTCGAGGCCGTCGCGCTTGCGCGGCGCGCGTTGCGTGACCTGTGCGGGTGCGGCGGACTGAGCCGACCGAGCGGGCTTGGCGGCCGGCGTGGGGGGCGGCGTCGCCGGGGTCGAATCCTGAGCGTCGACCGTCACGACGTTGACTTTCGGCGGTGGGGCAGCCGGCTTCGTCACCGGTTGCGGCTTGTCGCTGACCACCGGAACCGCGGCAACCGCTGCAGGCGGGGCGACGACGCGGGCAGTGGCGGCCGGCGCGGGCGTGGGAGCGGTGGGAGGCGGCGCGGCAGCCGCCTGCTTCGGCGCCGTCGCGGCAGCCGGTGCCGGCGGCGCGATCGCGCCCTGCACCGCGTGGTCGTTGCCCGCGGGCGCTGCGGCAACAGGCGCGGCCGAATCGCCGATGCCGGCGTCCTCGATCGCACGGTGGTCCGCGCGCAGGAGCATCACGTACGCGGTGCCGGCTGCGGCGACCAGGAGCCCGCCGGCGATCATCATGGTTTTACGGGTACTCGTCATGCTTGCTCACCGATCATATCGACGTGAACAAGCCATGATACGCGGCCAACGTCCGTTGATCCCGCATGAATACATTTGGTTGCATTGATGTCGGCGCAGGCCGGCGGGGGCCGTCCGATGCCGCGCCGCACTATCGTCAGACGGGAAAAAATTGCCCGCCCTCGCCCGTCAGATACAGAAGATCGCGACCGCGATCCCGCCGAACAGCAGCCACTTGACGATGTAGTACACGGTGCGATTCCACGCCTTCAACCGCTTGCCGGCGCGGCGAATCGCATACAGATACCGGAACGCGCGATTGAGCCCGCCCGTGCGATCGCCCGTTTCGTTCGGCGATGCGGCCGCGCGCATCAGCAGTTGCCCGAACGCGTCGTTGATGCGCTGCGCCCAGCGATATTTCATCGGGCGCTCGATGTCGCAGAACAGGATCACGCGATCGTTCGCGGTGCGGTTTTCGGCCCAGTGCAGGTACGTCTCGTCGAACATCACGGCCTCGCCGTCACGCCATGCATACGATTCGCCGTCGACGACGATCCGGCACGCGTCGTCGTTCGGCGTATCGAGCCCGAGGTGGTAGCGCAACGAGCCCGCATACGGATCGCGATGCAGCCCGAGCTTGCCGCCCGGCGGCAACTGCGCGAACATCGCGGCCTTGATCGACGGAATCCGCGACAGGATCTCGACCGAGCGCGGACACAATGCCTGCGCGGACGGATGCGGCGCGTCGTACCACTTCAGGTAGAAACGCTTCCAGCCGTTGCGAAAGAACGAATTGAAGCCGATGTCGTTGTACTCGCCCGATGCCTTGATCCGGCTCGCGTCGCGCAACGCGAGCGCTTCGCTGCGGAACGTGCGCCATTCGCGCTGCAGCACCGCGAGCTCCGGAAAGTGATCCGTGTCGAGAAACGGCGTGGTCGGCACCGACGAGAACGCGTATGAAAAGCAGTTCAGCGGCGCGGTAAAGGTCGAGTGGTCGGAGAGTTGCCGGAACAACCCGTGCCGAACCTTGCCGCGCCGATGCGTGTACACGACACACGCAATGAACACGATCAACAGGACCCAACGCATCGATATTTCCCCCGTAAGCTGTTTGCCAGAATTCTAGGTACGGGAAAAATTTCTTGCACTGACGCGCAGGCCGCGCGGCGGGCGTCGTCACGATGCGGCGAGATGCCGGAACGATCCGCTCCGAAACGCCGAAAAGCCCGCGTATACGCGCTTTTCGGGCCATCCGGCGCGTGCGCGGCATGCCGCCGACACACGCGCCGGCGGCGATTATTCCGGAAACGGCAAATCAGTTTGTCCGTCTGCGCGCATACCGAACGTGTTCAGCGTCATCGCGACGAGCGCGTAGTAGCCGAGCAGCGCGACGAGGTTCACCACGGTCTCGTGGCCGAAACGCGCCTGCGCGCGCGCGAACGTCGCGTCGCTCACGCGGCGCGTGTCGTACAGCTCGGTGGCAAACGCATGGATCAGCGCGTCGTCGTCCGATTCGAAGGCAGGCGCGACGCCGAGCCGGATCGCGTCGGCCGTCGCGGCCGGCACGCCGGCCTCGAGCGCGATCGGATGATGGATGTGCCACTCCGCCTGCGAGCGCCAGCGCGCGGCCGTCACGAGAATCGCGAGCTCCGACAGGCGCAGCGGCAGCCCGGTGCGATAGCGGCAGAACGCGCCGAGCTTCTGCGCGTGCTGGGCCAGCTCGGGGCTCGCGATCCAGCCGAGAAACGGCCCGTTCAGGTTGCCGCGCGGGCCGCTGAGAATGTCTGCGAGCACGGCCTTCTGTTCGTCGGTGGCCGACGCGGGATCGAAAGGAGGCAGTCTGTCTGTCATGGTGAAGATTCGATGAGATCGGGGTTCATGCACCGGCCGACGCGAGCGCCGCGCCGATCGCACCGGACAGCCGCTCGACGATCGTATCGATCTGCTGCGCGGTACACACGAACGGCGGCGCGATCAGGATGTGATCGCCGTGCACGCCCTCGATCGTGCCACCCATCGGATACACCATCAACCCGCGCTGCATCGCCTCGCGCTTGACCGCCGCGTGCAGCTTCAGCGCGGGGGCGAACGTCGCCTTGGTGTCGCGATCGCGCACGAGCTCGACGCCGACGAACAGCCCGCGGCCACGCACGTCGCCGACGTGCGGGTGCGCGCCGTAATGCTCGCGCAACGACGCACGCAACTGCTCGCCGCGCGCCTTCACGTTGTCGAGCAGCTTGTCCTCGGCGATCACGCGCTGCACTTCGAGCGCGGCCGCGCAGGCGGTCGCATGGCCGAGGTACGTGTGACCATGCTGGAAGAAGCCCGAGCCGTCGACGATCGTGCGATAGATCCGGTCGCTCACCAGCGTCGCCCCGATCGGCTGGTAGCCCGCGCCGAGCCCTTTCGCGATCGTCAGCAGATCGGGCGCGACGCCGTCTTCGTCGCAGGCATACCGGTAACCGGTGCGCCCCATCCCCGACATGATCTCGTCGAGGATCAGCAGCACGCCGTACTTGTCGCACACCGCGCGAATCTTCTGCAGGTACGTGCGCACCGGCGGCACGGCGCCGGCCGTCGCGCCCACCACCGTTTCCGCGACGAACGCCGCGACGTTTTCCGCGCCGAGTTCGACGATCTTCCGTTCGAGCTCGTCCGCGAGGCGCTGCGCATACGCTTCGTCGGTTTCACCGGCCTGCTGGTCGCGGTACGCATAGCACGGGCTCACGTGGTGCGCCTCGATCAGCAGCGGCAGGAACGGCTCGCGTCGCCATGCGTTGCCGCCGATCGCGAGCGCGCCGAGCGTGTTGCCGTGATAGCTCTGGCGCCGGGCGATGAAATGACGGCGCTGCGGCTCGCCCTTCTCGACGAAATACTGGCGCGCGAGCTTCAGCGCGGCTTCGATCGCCTCGGAGCCGCCCGACACAAAATACACGTGATCGAGCCCGGCCGGCGCGCCGTCGACGAGCCGGTCGGCCAGTTCCTCGGCCACGTCGGTCGTGAAGAACGACGTATGCGCGTACGGCAATTGCTGCGCCTGCCGCTTGATCGCGTCGATCACGCGCTGGTTGCTGTGGCCGAGACACGATACGGCCGCGCCGCCGCACGCGTCGATATAGCGTTTGCCGGTCGAATCGATGATCTCGATGCCGTCGCCTGCGACGGCAACGGGCAAGGTGGCGCGCGGGGCGCGATGGAAAACGGTCGTCATGCGTGGCCTCATGGATCAGGATGCGCGGTGAGCGCGTCCGGACGGCACGATGCGCGTCGCGAAGCGCTGCGTGCCGTGTTGGTGAACGGTGAAATCGATCGATGCCGCGCCGATCGCGAACACGGCCGTCGCCAGCGTGTTCTCGTCGTCCGGATCGGCCGGATCGTCGCGGTAGATCGGCAATCCTTCAGGCGCGCGATCGCCGAGCACGCGCAGCAGCGCGGCTTCGTCGATCGTGTCGATGCCGGGCGTCAACGCGTCGACGCGACGCTGGCGGTCCGCCGACGACTGCGTGACGATCTGCGCTTGCGCGTCGCAGCCGGGATGCACGAGATGGTTCGCATGGCCGGCGAGCCGCGCGACGTCGATGACCGAACAGCGCGCGACGCTCGCCTCGATGCTCAGCAATCGCGCATCGCCGGTCGCCCCGAGCGTGTGATGAAAGCCGCTCGCGCGCGCGTGCCGGCGCAGCACGTCGACGGCCGCATCGAGCGACGTCGCGTCGAGCACCGCACGCGCGAGGATCATGCGCGGCACGTCCGGCGCCGGCGTGCGGATCCGCAGGTTGTTGATCGCCTGCGCGATACCCGCGCGGTTCGCGGCGAACGTATGGCCCGGCAGCGAGCCGGGGTAGTAGAAACTGACGAAGCCCGGCTTGCCGGCCGGTTGCACGTCGACGAGCAGGCACCGTTCGCGCAGGTACGGATCGCCGTCCTCGTTGTGCGCGATCCAGCGCTTGCCGTCCGCATCGCGCGCGGCAAGCGTCGTGCAGCCGTCCGGCGCGTTGTGGATCAGTTCGCCGCGGCAGTTCCACAGGAAGATGTCCTCGGCCGGCCAGCCGATGCCTGCCGCGATCCCGTCCAGCTCCGCGACGAGGTCGGGGTACGCGGCGAGCGCGGCCCGCCGCAACGCGTCGACGAACGGATGGCCGCGCCAGCGGCGCACGGCCTGCCATGCGCTGCTCTGCTGCATGTACGCGTCGAATACCGGGCGGGCAAGCTCGCCCAGGCGCACGCCGATGTCGAACGGCGTGCCGGCGATGACGGGAGAAAGGGAAAGCGGCATGTCGGAAGTTTCGGTTTCGTTCAGGACACGTGTTTCAGGAATTCCTTCAGGCGCGGCGTCGGCGGCCGGTCGATCAGGTCGACCGGATGGCCGTCCTCGGCGATGCCGCCCTGATCCATGAACAGCAGCCGCGTGCCGACCCGCTTCGCGAAGCCGATCTCGTGCGTGACGACGATCATCGTCATCCCTTCGGTCGCGAGATCCTGCATCACTTTCAGCACTTCGTGGCGCAGCTCCGGATCGAGCGCCGAGGTCGGCTCGTCGAACAGCATCAACCGCGGCCGGATCGCGAGCGCCCGCGCGATCGCGACTCGCTGCTGCTGGCCGCCCGACAGCTCCGACGGGTAATGATTCGCGCGCGATTCGAGGCCGACCTTGTCGAGCAGCGCCATCGCCTGGTCGCGCGCGTCGGCGCGCGACGCGCCGCGCACCTGGATCGGCCCGAACATCACGTTCTCGAGCGCGGTCATTTGCGGGAACAGGTTGAACTGCTGGAACACCATGCCCGCTTCGAGCCGGATGTTGCGGATCGTCGTCGCGTTGCCGCGCACGCTCTGGCCGTCGACCAGCAGCTCGCCGCCGGTGATTTTCTCCAGCGCGTTGATACAGCGCAACATCGTCGATTTGCCCGAGCCCGACGGACCGACCACGACGACCACCTCGCCCGCGTCGATCTTCAGGTCGATGTTCTTCAGCACCGGCACGTGGCCGAAGCTCTTCGACACGTTCTGGAATTCGATCATGCTCATAAGATTTTCATCCGCTTTTCGACGAGCCGCAGCGTCAGCGTCATCGCGCCGGTCAGCAGCAGATAGATGACGGCCACCGCCGTCCAGATCTCGACCGCCTGGAAATTGCCCGCGATGATTTCCTGCCCCTTGCGCGTCAGTTCGCCGACGCCGATCACGATGAACAGCGACGTGTCCTTCAGGCTCACGATGCACTGGTTGCCGAGCGGCGGAATCAGCCGCCGGAACGCGAGCGGCCCGACCACCTTGAGCAGCACGCGCGGCATCGACAGGCCCATCGCGAGCCCCGCTTCCGTCAGCCCCTTCGGGATCGACAGCAGCGCGCCGCGCACCACTTCCGCGAGATACGCACCGGAATTCACCGTGATCGCGATGATCGCGGCCGTCAGGCCGTCGATGCGGATATGCGCGAGCAACGGCAACGCGAAGTACAGGAACATCACCTGCACGACGATCGGCGTGCCGCGGATCAATTCAATATAGACCTGTGCGAGCACGTTCATCGCCTTCGGTCCGTATGCGCGGAACATCCCCGCGATCATTCCGACGACGAAGCCGCCCACCAGCCCGAAAAATGCGATGAACACCGTCAACCGGACCCCGTCCATCAGGTCCGGCAGCGCCGCCCAGATCGCCGACCAATCGAAATTCACTTGTCGCTCCCCGTTCGATTCAAGACCGGCGCGGCCGTTCGGCCGCGCCATGCTGCGTGGTCACGCTCACATCTTCGGCGGCTCGGCGCCGAACCACTTCTTGTAGATCTGCGCGTAGCGGCCGTCGGCCTTGATCTTCACGAGCGACGCATTGACCTTCGGCACGAGCGGGCTGCCCTTCGGGAAGCCGATCCCGTACTTGTCGCCGCTGACCGGCTGGCCGGCGACCTGCACCTTGCCCTTGCCTTCGTTGTTCACGAAGAACAGCACGTTCGGCGTATCGTGCATCGCCGCGTCGACGCGGCCGGCTTCCAGCGCGAGATACGCCTGGTCGATGTTCGGGAACTGGCGGACCTCCTTCGGCTTCAGGTGCGCCTTGATCCAGTCGATCGTCGCGGTGCCCGTCTTCGCGGCGATCACCTTGCCGTTCAAGTCGTCGATCGACTTGATCGACGTATTGCCGGCTTGCACCATCGCGGCGAGCCCGCTGTCGTAATACGGCGCGGAAAAGTCGATCGCCTTCTTGCGCTCTTCCTTGATGGTCATCCCGGACAGCGCGACGTCGATGTTCTGCGTCTGCAGCGCCGGAATCAGACCCGCGAAATCCATCGGCTGGATCGTGTATTTCCAGCCCTGGTCCTTCGCGATCTCCGCCCACAGGTCGAGATCGAAGCCGACGTACTTGTCGCCCTGCTTGAACTCGAACGGCATGAACGACGTATCGGTCCCGACGACGAGCGTCTTGGTATCCGCGTGCGCGAGGCTGGCGCCGAGCGCGGCGACGACCGCGACGGCTTTCAGGAAGGAACGGCGACTCATGGTTTCTCTCCGCATGATTGAGCGATGTAGCCGGCCAACAGGCCGGCGGAACGACGACATCAAGCCGCACCGCAACATGCGATGTCGAATTAGACCTTAGTGCAACAAGTGTTGTCAATGGCGATACTACGACAACAAAAAAGTCCGCAACAGGTAAATGCATCGAGACAAACCCGGGCCGCGCGGCGCGGATAGATCGGAAGAAAACGGGGGGACGGCGGTGCAGAACGCTCCGCCGGATCGCGCCGCGCCGAGGGGCGGCGGCACGGGGAGAGAAGATGGGTGCGCCGTGCCGCGATGGCCGTGCGCGCCGAGCCGGCAACCGCCGGCTCGGCTCAATGCTGGTGGCGAAACGCCCGGGCAATGGCCAACGGGCAACGCGCCGACGCCGCGCCGCTCACGCCGCGACCCCGCTCGCCTGATGCGACACGAGCCGCGCATACGCGCCCTGCCGCGCGATCAGTTCCGCGTGGCGCCCGGCCTCGATCACGGCGCCCTGCTCCATCACGAGGATCAGGTCGGCATTGCGCACGGTCGACAGGCGGTGCGCGATGATGATCGACGTGCGCTGCGTCATCAGGTCCTCCAGCGCCGCGCGGATCTGCTGCTCGCTGATCGTGTCCAGGTGCGACGTCGCCTCGTCGAGGATCAGCACCGGCGCATCCTTCAGGAACGCGCGCGCGATCGCCACACGCTGGCGCTGGCCGCCCGACAATTGCACGCCGCGCTCGCCGACGCGCGTCGCGAGCCCGTCCGGCAGCCGCGCGACGAAGTCGCCGAGCGCCGCGTGGTCGATCGCGCGCCGCACGTCCGCGTCGGACGCATCGTTCGCGGCGAGCCGGATGTTCGCTTCGAGCGTGTCGTTGAACAGATAGGTATCCTGCGCGACGAGCGCGATGTGCTGCCGCAGGTCGTCGAGCCGCAGGTCGCGCAGGTCGACGCCGCCGAGCGTCACGCGGCCCTGCTGCGGGTCCCAGAAACGCAGCAGCAGGCTGGCGACCGTCGACTTGCCGGCGCCCGACGCGCCGACCAGCGCGACCGTGCTGCCGGGCGGCACCTCGAAGCTCACGCGGTCGATCGCGGGCACGCCGCGCCCCGGATACGTGAACGACACGGCCTCGAACCGCACCGCCGGATCGCCTGGCATCGCGTGCGCGCCGTCGGTCACCGTCACGGGCTCCTTCTCCAGCGCGCGCAAGCGGCGCGTCGACGCGATCGTGTCGGCCAGCTGGCGCGCGACCTGGCCGATTTCGGCGACCGGCATGAACGCGGCCACCGCGACCAGCACCAGCAGCGGCAACGACTCGCGCGGGAACCCGCCGCGGGCGCACAACCATGCGCCGAGCGCCGCGACCGCCAGCCCGCCGAGCCCGCTCGCGACTTCCAGCGCGGCGCTTTGCGTCGACAGATCGTCGAGCAGCTTCGCGCGCTGCCGGCGGTACGCATCGACCTCGGCCACGAACGCCGCGCGCCGGCGCCCGATCGCCTGGAACGCGGTCAGTTCCGCGAGCCCCTGGATCGTTTCGGTCAGGTGCGCGCCAAGCTGGCCGAGCGCTTCGCGCGCGCCGGTGCCGAGCCGGTCGACGTCGCGCCGGGCCAGCACGGGCGCGAGCCCGGCCCACAGCAGGAACGGCAGCAGCACGATCGCGAGCGGCCACGCGACCGACGCGAGCAACACCAGCACGCCGGCCGGCACGAGCACCGCGACGAATGCCGGCGCCAGCGTGTGTGCGTAAAAGTATTCGACGGTCTCGACGTCCTGCGTCGCGAGCGACACGAGATCGCCGGAACGGCGGCGCAGCAGCCCGGCCGGCGCGAGCCGTTCGAGCGTCGCGAACAGCGCGATGCGCATTTCCGCGAGCAGCCGGTACGCCATGTCGTGCGCGAGCCACGATTCGAGCCAGTGCAGCACGGCCGCGACCGGCGCGATCACGAGCAGCGCGGTCACCAGCCCCGTGCCGACGTGACCGCTCGGCACCGCGCCGACCACCCGCGCGCCGAGCACGCCGACGCCGATGAACGCGAGCACGCGGCCGATCCCGAACAGTACGGTCAGCACCACCTTGCCCTTCCACGGACGCACGAAGCGCAGCAGGGTCTGCAACGTTTCCGGCCAGCCGATCGTCGCCGCGTCGTCGTTCAGCGGCCGCACCTGCGGGCCCGACGACGCGCGCGCGGTCGCGCCGGCCGCCGCCGTCGCGCCGACGGATTCGGCGACCGCTTCCAGTTGCGGCCCCATCAGCCGGCGATACGGGCCGTCGCGCGCGATCAGCGCCGCATGGGTCCCTTCGTCGACCACCTGCCCCTGGTCGAGCACCAGGATGCGATCGGCGCCGATCACGCTGGACAGCCGGTGCGCGAGCACGAGCGTCGTCCGCCCGCGCGTAAGCCGGTCGAGCGCCTGCTGGATCAGCGCTTCGTTTTCCGCATCGACCGACGACAGCGCCTCGTCGAGCAGCAGGATCGGCGCATCGCGCAGCAGCGCGCGGGCGATCGCGATGCGCTGGCGCTGGCCGCCCGACAGCATGAGCCCGCGTTCGCCGATGCGCGTCGCGTAGCCGTCGGGCAGCGCCGAGATGAAGTCGTGCGCATTGGCCGCGCGCGCGGCGGCGATCATGTCCGCGTCGCTCGCGTCCGGGCGACCGAGCCGCAGGTTGTCGGCGACGCTGCCGTCGAACAGCGTCGCATCCTGCGCGACGACCGCGATCATCTCGCGCACCTGGTCGGCATCGAGCGTGCGCACGTCGTGGCCGCCGATCCGGACCGCGCCGCCCTGCGCGTCGTGCTGGCGCAGCAGCAGGCGCACGATGGTCGACTTGCCGGCCCCGCTCGGCCCGACGATCGCGACCGTCTCACCCTCGCGCACGGTGAAGCTCAACGCCGCATGGGCATCCGCGCGGCGCCCCGGGTACGCGAAGCTGACGCGATCGAACGCGATCTCCGGCCGCAGGCCGGGTACGCGCGGCGCGTCGACGGAAGGGGCATGGCTGCCCGCGTCGAGCAGCGCATGGATCGCATTCGCCGCCGACTGGCCGATCATCCCCTGATGCAGCACCGCGCGCAGGTCGCGCAGCGGCCGGAAGATCTCGCTGCCGGCCATCAGCACGATCAGCAGCGCTTCGAGGCTCATGTCGCCGTGCCGCACGCGCCACGCGCCCACCGCGATCGCCGCGGCCGCGCCGAGGCCGGTGCCGAGATCCGTGAAGAGCCGCGTCAGCAACCCGAGCGCGAGCACCCAGAACGTGCTGTCCGACAGCGCGCGCGCCTTCGCGGCCAGCTTCGCGCCGAACGCGGTGCTCTGCCCGAACGCCTTCAGCGTCGGGAGGCCCTGCACCGCGTCGAGAAACTCCTCGCCGAACGCCTTGAACGCGGCCGAACGGGCGAGCGCCGCGCGCTTGTCGGCGCGATGCACGAGCTGCGGCAGCGCGAGCGTGACGAGCGCCGCGACCAGCAGGACCGCGGCCGTCGGCACGTCCCACCACGCGAGCACCGCGAAGATCATCAGCGGCGCGCACGCGGCGATCGCGAGTTGCGGCAGGTAGACGCCGAAGAAGGTCTGCAACTGCTCGACGCCATCGACGACGGCCAGCATCACGCCGCCCGTGCGTTCGCCGCTGAACCATGCGGGGCCGAGCGCGGCGATCCGGTCGAACAGCCGCGCGCGCAGCGTGGCCTGCACGCGGCCGGCCGTGTGCTGCGCAAGCACCGTGCGGCGATGATCGAGCCATGCACGCAGCAGCACGCAGGCCGCCGTTGCAACGACGGCTTCGCCGATGCCGCGCGCCGGCGCGCCGGAAAAAACCAGCGCCAGCACGCGGCCGAGGAAGACGAAACGGAGGATGCCGACACCCATCGCGAGCAGCCCGAGCGCGACGGCCGCCGCCACCCGCCAGCGCAATCCCGCCATCATTGCCCATAGTCGTCGGTCGAAATACATGAAGCCTCCAGTCGGTGTTTCGTTGCGTTTTTCTTGACCGGATCGAGGCTACCCGCGCCGCCCGCGCGCGGCAAAAGATGATTTTTCAACGGGTGTTGAGTCAACTACAATACCCCGCATGTCGCACCTTCCTCCCCTCAGCGCACTGCGAGCTTTCGAGGCGGCCGTCCGCCTCGGCGGGTTCGCGCGCGCGGCGGCCGAGCTGAACGTGTCGACCAGCGCGGTCAGTCACCAGATCCGTTCGCTCGAGGAATCGCTGGGCGCCAGGCTGCTCGAACGCAGCACGGGGCTCGGCGGCATCAGCCTCACGCCGGCCGGCACGCGCCTGCTGCCGGCCGTCAGCGATGCGCTGTCGCGTCTGACCGACGCATGCGCCGAGATTCGCGGCACCGCGCAACGGCTCACCGTGTCCGCCAACGCGCCGTTTTCGTCGATGTGGCTCGCGCGCCGTCTCGCGGAATTCTCGTCGCTTCATCCCGACACCCCGCTGCATGCGGTCGTGCTCGACGACGAGCCGGATTTCGCGCGCAGCGGCGTCGACCTGGCGATCGTGCACGTACCGGCGCACCGGCTGCGGGCCGACGACGACGTGCTGATGCGGGAAACCGTGTTTCCGGTCTGCAGTCCCGAACTGTTTCCGTACGCCTCGGGGTACGTGTGCCGCTCGCGGCTGCTGCAGGAAATGCACGAGGACAGCCCCGAAATCGACTGGCGCAACTGGGCGGTGCACTTCGGCTTGCCAGACGACTTCGAGACGAAGATCGTCCGTTACAGCAGTTTCAGCCAGGTGATCGGCGCGGCCGTGGGCGGCGCGGGCATCGCGCTCGGGCGCGTACCGCTGATCGAGCCCGAACTGCGCAGCGGGCGCCTGGTGCCGCTGGTGCCGAGCCTCTCGCGCGATGCGTCGTGGCGCTTCGTGCTGCGCCGCCATCCGTCGACGCGACACCGGCTGCTCGATCCGTTGATCGCGTTCCTGCGCAACGAAGCGGACGCGCCGCCGTTCGTCTCGAAGAAGGTTGCCCCCGCATCCAACGACAGTCACGCACGGGGCGCGGGCGGCGCCTGACGCGCCGGCTCGCGAAGCCGGCCCGCGTTGCCGGCGAACCGCTTACGGCGTCGCGAAGAACAGCGCGACGACGCACGCCATCCCGCCGAACCACACGAGCGAGCGCAGCGACGCCCAGTTCAGCAGGTACATCAGCGCATAGACGACGCGGATCGCGACGAACGCCATCGCGAGCTGGTCGACGCGATGCACGTTCGCGCCGTTGTGCCACGCCACCACCAGCGCGGCCGTGAACAGCGCGAGCGCTTCCCACGAATTCTGATGCGTGGCCTGGGCGCGGGCACGCCAGCCTTCGAGCTTCGCCAGGTACTCGCGCGGCGCGCGGTTGTCGTAACCCTTGCGGGCCTTGGCGAGAAACGTCATCGGGAACGGCAACAGCGCCACGATGAACAGGCACAGCTGGGACGTCGTCATCAAAGTCTCCTCCGTTATGGTTACATTGATCAATGACAAGATCGCCGAGAGCTTAGCATTGCGGCATGCCGTTCGCGCACCGGTTTTCTAGACGGGAGACTCGGCCGGGCAAGCCGCGGGAGACGGCGTGCGGCCCGCTGCGGCGCCAAAATTTCCACCAAATCGTCGACAAATACGTTAATTAAAACTGGTCGAACACCAATAAGATAGCGTTCAACACTGGCTTGGCGCGATCGCGCCAGCCCACCGTTTCACGCCGCGCCAACCGCGCACCGAACGACATCCGACCCGAGCCCTTGCCATGCCCCGTCCCATCGTCGCCCATATCCGCCCCGACGCCGTCCGCCACAACCTCGACTTCATCCGCCGCACCGTCGCACCATCGCGCGTGTGGGCCGTGATCAAGGCCAATGCGTACGGCCACGGCATCGAACGGATCTATCCGGGCCTCGCGGCCGCCGACGGCATCGCGCTGCTCGATCTCGACGAAGCCGTGCGCGTACGCGAGCTCGGCTGGGACAAGCCCGTGCTGCTGCTCGAAGGCGTCTTCGAGCCGGCCGACGTCGAACTCGCCGATCGCTACCGGCTGACGGTCGCCGTGCACTGCGACGAACAGCTCGACCTGCTGATCGCCGCGAAGCCGAAGCAGCCGATCGACATCCAGCTCAAGATGAATTCCGGCATGAACCGGCTCGGCTATCGGCCGGCCGCGTTCCGCGCCGCGTGGGAACGCGCGGCGAATGCCCCGTCGATCGGCAAGATCACGTTGATGATGCATTTCGCGAACGCCGACGAAGGCGAAGTCGACTGGCAGTTGGAGCAGTTCGACGCGACCACGGCCGGGATTCCGGGCGAGCGCTCGGTGTCGAATTCGGCGGCCGTGCTGTGGCATCCGCGCGCGCATCGCGACTGGGTGCGGCCCGGCACGATCCTGTACGGCGCGTCGCCGACGGGTGCTGCGCGGCATATCGCCGACACGCCGCTGGTGGCCGCGATGACGCTGACCAGCAAGATCATCGGCGTGCAGACGCTCGCGCCGGAAGAGACCGTCGGCTACGGCCGCCGCTTCACGGCCGACCGGCCGATGCGGATCGGCGTCGTCGCGTGCGGCTACGCGGACGGCTATCCGCGCCACGCGCCGACCGGCACGCCGATCGCGGTGGACGGCGTGATGACGCGCGTCGTCGGCCGCGTGTCGATGGACATGCTGACCGTCGACCTGACGCCTTGCCCGAACGCGGGCATCGGCTCGAGCGTCGAGCTGTGGGGCGACCAGGTGAAGGTGGACGACGTCGCGGAAGCCAGCGGCACGATCGGCTACGAGCTGATGTGCGCGCTCGCGCGCCGCGTGCCGGTCGTGATCGTGCCGCCCGGCGCATCGACCGTGCAAGCGCCGCTGCGGACGGGGAGTTACGGACGCTGACCGGCGCCGGTACTACAGTGCTGCGGTGCTGCGGTACGTGACCACGTCGCCGCGCATGCCGTGCTTCTTGCTGGCGGGCCGCCTCGGGCAGGCCGTCAGCTCTGCGGCGAACCGCTTACGCAGACCGACGACGACACGGTCCGCCGTTGCGCGTTGCACAACGACGGACGCCGACGCGTTCTCTTATTCGCCTCCGTCAACGCATCACGAACGCCACGTCGGCTTCCGCTTCTCGAGGAACGCGTCGATCCCCTCGCCCGCATCCTCTTCCATCATGTTGCGCGCCATCACGTCGCCCGCATACGCATACGCTTCGTCGAGCGGCAACTCGCGCTGACGATAGAACATCTGCTTGCCATAACGCACCGCGGCCGGGCTCTTCGCGACGATCTCCGCGACCTTGCGCGCGACGGCTGCATCGAGTGCGTCCTCGGGCACGGCTTCGTTGACGAGCCCCCACGCGGCGGCCGTCGCCGCATCGACGAAGCGCCCGGTCATCAGCATGTCGAACGCGCGCTTGGCCGCGACGTTGCGGCTCAGCGCGACGGCCGGCGTCGAGCAGAACAGCCCGACGTTGATGCCCGACACCGCGAAGCGCGCGGTATCGGCCGCGACCGCAAGGTCGCACGCGGCGACGAGCTGGCAGCCGGCCGCCGTCGCGATGCCGTGCACGCGTGCGATCACCGGCACCGGCAACGCGCGCATCGCGAGCATCACGCGGCTGCACTGCGCGAACAGCGTGCGGTAGTAGTCGAGTTCGGGCTTGCCGCGCATCTGCCGCAAGTCGTGGCCGGCGCAAAACGCCTTGCCTTCGGCGGCCAGCACGACGCAGCGCACGTGCGGATCGGCCGCCAGCGTATCGAACGCATCGTGCAGGGCCGACAGCATCGCTTCGGACAACGCGTTGAACTGCTGCGGGCGATTCAGCCGCAGCGTGACGACGCCGTCGTGCGCGTCGCGCAGCAGGATCGGCTCGGCGGTCTGTTGATCGGGTTCCATGGGGCTCCGCTGGACAGGGTCGACAGGTTGCGCGGCGAGGCGGGCGAGTGGTCATCGCGCCCGCTCGCTCGCGGCATATCCCGGAAATGGTCCTCCACATTGCGCACCGCGTCCAGCCGCGTCGCCGCATGCGCGTGCGCGGCGGCCTGCCGGCCACTACGCCACACCCTTGCCGCTCGTGCGTCAACGGCGCGGCTGCGGCTGCGCGGCTTCCACGCGGCCTGCCGTCCTCGCCGCCAGCGCGGCTATCGCATAGGCGACGCATCCGAGCGCCGCGACCGCCCACAGCGCATCGGTCGGATCCGGCAACAGGATCGTCGCGGCGCCTGCGACGGCCACGCCGAGCAGGCTGCCGGCCTGCCGCGCCGCGTTGAGGAACCCGGATGCCACGCCCGCCGCGTCGGCAGGCACCTGTTCGAGCACCGTCGCGATCATCGGCGCCACCGACAGCGCGGTTCCGGTGCCGAATGCGACCATGGCCGTCCAGACCACCGGCCACGGCGCACGCAGCGCGAGCGCAAGCGCGATCGCCGGGACGGCCAGCGCCGCCATCGCGAGGCCGTTTGCCATCAGCCTGACCGGACGCACCCGGCCGTGCAGTTTTCCCGACAGCAGATTGCCGAGCGACAGGCTCAGCGCGAACGGCAACAGCGTCAGCCCCGTCTGCCGCGCACTCATGCCGAAGCGCCCGTGCAGGTACAGGCTCAGCACGAACAGCAGCCCGAAGTAGCCGACATAGACGAGGCTGCCCATCAGGTTCATCGCGACGAAGACGCGATTGCGAAACCACGCGAGCGGCACCATCGGATGGCGGGCACGCCGCTCGATGACGACCAGCACCGCGGCGGCGAGCGCGGCGACCAGCAGCGCGCCCCGGACCTCCGTGGCGCCGACGCCGCGCGTCGGCAGTTCGATCACCGCGAAACACAGCGCACCGAGCGCCGTCGCGCCGACGCACTGGCCGGCCCAGTCGAACGGGCGCACGTCCCGCGCGGCCGACGCCCGAACGAGCGCCGCCGCGCCGGCAAAGGCGACCGCGCCGGTGGGCACGTTGATCAGGAACGCGCTGCGCCAACCGAAATCGTCGACCAGGATTCCGCCGAGTACCGGCCCCACGGCGACCGCGACCGACGCGATGCCGGCCCACACCGCGATCGCCCGCGCGCGCTCGGCCGGCACGTCGAAGGTGCTGCGCACGATCGCGAGCGACGCGGGCAGGAAGAGCGCGGCGCCCATGCCCTGCCCGAAACGCGCGACCACGAGGATCGCCACCGACGACGCGCCCCCGCACGCCGCCGACGCGGCGACGAACAGCGCCAGCCCGGCCAGATACACGTGCTTCGCGCCGAACCGGTCGGACAGCGCGCCGCCCGCGAGGATCAGCGCGGCGAAGCTGAGCGTGTACGCGTCGACGATCCACGCGAGTTCCGCGACCGTCGCGCCGAGGCTCGTGCGCATCGCCGGCAGCGCCACATTGACGATCGTCGAATCGAGCACCGCCATGAACATGCCGACCGCGACGAGCGCCAGCGTCAGGCGCTGCTCGCGCGCCGTCGGGTGGTTCGGTGTCGCCACCGAGACGGGTGCGGGGACGGAAACGGAATGGCAGTCGGACATGACACCTCCAGGCAGATGCCGGGAGTCTAGGACCGGCCGCGCGATGCGGAAAAGTGATAATTTCGCATTTGCCTGATGCAGATCTGCATCACCGATTCCCGCCCGTCGCCACCAGCCCGATGACACAATCGATCCGCATGAACTGGGACAACGCCCGCTTCTTCCTCGCGCTGGCGCGCACCGGCACGCTGCGCGGCGCCGCGGCGCAGCTGAACGTCGACCAGGCGACGGTCGGGCGCCGGATCGCCGCGCTCGAGGACGAACTGTCGGCCCGGCTGTTTCTGCGCACGCCGACCCTCTATGTGCTGACGACCGCGGGCGAAGCACTGCTCGAACCGGCCGAAACGATGGAACGAGCGTCGCTGACGATCGAGCGCCGGGTAATGGGGCTCGACGAGCAATTGGCCGGGTCGGTGCGCATCGCCACGACCGACACGCTCGGCAAGCGCTTCGTCGTTCCGGCGATCGCCCGCGTGCGGCGCAAGCATGCCGGCATCGACGTGGTATGCGTGACGTCGGCGCAAATCACCAACCTCACGCGCCGCGAGGCGGATCTCGCGATTCGCACGTTGCGGCCGGAATCGCCGGACCTGATCGTCAGGCGGCTCGGTCATCTCGAAACGGGCATCTACGCATCGCGCCGCTACCTGGCCGAACGCGGCGAGCCGGTCGCCGGCAGCGCGTTCGACGGGCACGATCTGGTGATGTACCAGCAACCGGTGGTGCCGACGATGTGGGACGCGCTGTGCGGCGAACCGACTTCGCGCGGCCGCGTGATGTTCCAGACGTCGTCGACGATGATGCTGGTGGAGGCCACGCTCGCGGGGCTCGGCATCGCGGAGCTGCCGTGCTTCCGCGCCGACACCGAGCCGGAACTGGTGCGCCTCATGCCGCAGCGATGCAATCATTTCGACGTGTGGCTCGTCGCCCACACCGATCTCTACAAGACCGCGCGCGTGCAGGCGGTGATCGAGGCGGTCGTCGACGAATTCGCGACGGCGGCGAGCGCGACGACCGCTGCCCGATAACGCGGGTTTCAGGCTTTTCAGGCTTCTGCGTCAGCGCACCGGGGGGTGTCTCCGGCTACGCGAGGCACGCACGCCCGACCACACCTGACCGACGCCGACGGCGAAAAAAACCATACCCATCGCGCCGATGGTCAGCACGGTGCCCCAGATCGCGCCGAACGTGTTCATCCGCGCGGTCGTCCTCGGCGCGTCCGGCGCGTAGCGCACTTCGACCGTTGCGCCGTCCTCGACGCTGACTTCGCCGCCTTGCGCATAGTCGACCTGCTCGCCCGCGAGCGTCGTGAACGTGATCTCCGGATGATGCGGGCCTGCGTTCAGCTTGACCACGCGCCCCGGTACGACGACCGAGGTTCGCAGGAATTCGCGTGTCGACTGCGCGTACAACGCAGTGCCGATCAGCATGCACGTGCCCACGATGGTAAAAACGATGCCCTTCGCGATCCGCCACTCGATGTGCTGCGCAGCGGGTCGCCCGATTTCGGATGCCATCTGCTTCGTTCCGCTCCTGATGTTCGTCAATGCCGGGCGTGCGGCACACGATGCGCCGCCACGCCGCCTTCGGCATCCGGCAGGATACGGACATCCCGGCACGCTGTAAATTGCGTACGCAAGCGGCTCGCCGGCCGCGCGCGTCAGCCCGCGAGCTTCTTCAGCGCGTCGAGCACCGCATCGCCCTTGAACGGCTTCACGATCCAGCCCTTCACGCCGGCGGCCTTGCCGCGCTCCTTCATCGCCGGGCTGCTTTCGGTCGTCAGCATCACGACGTTGACCGCCGTGTTCGCCAGTTCGCCGCGAATCTTCTCGACCATCGTCAGGCCGTCCATGTTCGGCATGTTCACGTCGCTGATCACGAGACGCACGCCGGGCGTCGCCTTGAGCTTCGCAAGCCCGTCCTTGCCGTCGACGGCCGTCGCGACGTCGAGCCCGTGATTGCGCAGGAAGCCTGCCACTTCGTCGCGCACCGTGCCCGAATCGTCGACCACCAGAATCTTTGCCATGTCGTATTCCCCTTTCGTCGTTGCTGACTTCAACATTCAAAACAGTTCGAGTTCGCCCGCCTCGACCATCGGCCCGACGTCCTGCACCGATTCGCGGAAATCCTCCGGCGACCAGCTCAGGCTGAACACGAAACGCTGGTCGAGACGGACCGAACGCCCCGATGCCGGATCGGTCATCCGGTACTTGAAACAGAGCTGCGGACAGTCGCCGCCGAACGAGATGAACTTCTGCTTGTGATTGACGACGAGCGGCACCTGCACCGGATGGCGCGCCAGCGCCTCGGCGTCGCCGAGATAGCGGTTCTTGAACGCGCCCCACACGAGGTTGGTCAGCTCGCCGAGCACGCTGTTCACGTCGCGGAAATCCGGCGCGCGGCCGCCGTCGCGCGTGCCGCCGAGCATGTCGAGCAGCGGCTGCTCGCTCGTCTGCAGCAGCATGTAGCCGCGGCACCATGCGCTTTCGAGCGCGATCAGGCTGAACACCTCGCCGAAGATGATCTGGTCGCGCACGATGCACGGCGTGTCGTGCTCGATCGTCATGCCCGGGAACAGGCTGTCGATGCGCGCCTCGGTGATCTCCGAGATGCCGCGCACCAGCGCGTTCGGGTAGTCGCGGCCGAACAGGTATTCGTCGATCGCGCGCTCGAGCGGCGTCATGTCGTCGGCGACGTAGGCCGCGCACGCGACCCGCGCGAGCGCATCGGGCAGCCCGTCGCGCGACGCCAGCGATTCGCGGCGCAGGATGATCGGCAGCTCCGGGCGCAGCGCGTCGATCTGCGTCGCGATGATCGCGCTCTCGGCCGGCGAGCCGCCGTAATCCTCGGCCAGCAGGATCGCGCCGAGATCGATGTTCGAGCGCAGCACCTTCAGCAGCCGGCTGCGCCGCACGGTCAGGCCGACCAGGTTGTGCGCGTCGCAGAAACGCTTGATCGCATCGGCGTGCACGCGGCTGTCATCAAGCACGAGCACCTTGCTGACGGGTTGGTCTTCGGTCATCTCATCGATTCCTGATGGTCGGTCAGAACAGTTCGAGCTCGCCGCCGGTGTCCACCGCGGCCGTTTCCGGCACGTGGAAATCGACCGGCGCGTTCGCGCATATGCACAGCGTCGCGCCGACCCGCACATCGCCGTCGAGCGTCACGTCGTACGCGGCCACGTAATCGGGTGCCAGCGCGTGCAGGTAGTCGATGCTCGCGCCGCTCAGCATGTAAGGCGTCGACATCCCGAGATCGGGAAACGGCGCGGTCAGCGCCTGGTTGATCGCGCCGCAACACAGGTTCGCGATCTCCATGAACGCTTCGGTCAACGGCCGCTGGCTGCTCGTGCCCGCCGTCGTGCCGGCGAAATGGCGGCGCGTCGCGTCGTCGTCGCTGAAGCGCAGCGCGAGCAGCAGGCGAAAATGCAGCGCCGAGATCGTCAGCACGGCCACGTGTTCGGGCACCTTCGGCTTCGATCGCGATTTCGCGAGCACGCGATCGGGCGCGTCGGGATCGTGACCGGCGGCCGGCCGGATCTCGCACGCGCCGCCGGCCGCGAGCCGCGTGCGCGCGGCATCGAAAAAGATCCGTTCGAAACCGGCCCTCGCCTGCGCACTGATCACGCGGCTTCCCCTTCGATTCGCGCGTGCAGTTGCCCGGCCAGCGTCTCGACGGTCGCGAGCGCGGCCGTGATCATCTTGCCGCCGGCCTGGATGTCCTGGAACGTCGCGGCCGTCACGAGATCGTTGCGGTTCAGGCTGTCGCGATAGCTGTTCGACAGTTGCTGCGAGCGCGCGGCCAGCCCGCGCACCTCGCTCGCGACGATCGAGAAGCCGCGCCCGGCCGTGCCCGCGCGCGCGGCCTCGATCGACGCGTTCAGCGACACGATCGATACGTGCGCGACGATCGCGGACAGTTCCTGATTCTTCGTGCGCATGTCCTGGTTCTGCGTGGTCAGCGAGATCATCTGCTCGTGCCAGCGCTCGAACGTGCCGGCGAGCCCGCGCAGGCGCGCGGCTTCGTCGGCGATCTTCAGCGCGTGCTGCGCGAGCGCCGCGCGGTCGGCCGACAGCGCCTGCAACGCGTCGCGCTGCGCGCCGTGCGCGGCGGTCTCGCGCGTCAGCGCCTCCGCCAGTTGCGCCTCGCGTTGCGCCCATGCGTCGGCCGCTTCCGCATGCACCGACGCCGCTTCATCGGCGCGTGCGCCGGCTGCATCGAGCGCGTCGCGCAACGCATCGGCCTCGCGCGTGAGCGCTGCGACGAGCCGCCTGCGCGTCACGCGCAACACGACCGCCGCCGCCACCGCGACGACCACGCCGCCCGCCAGCGCGGCGGCCACCTGAATCATCCACGCCTGCTCGATCACGCCATCACTCCGCTGCGCCGATATCCGCGATGCGCGCCCGCTGCGCGTGCGCGGCACCGTCCGCCGCGAAGCGCGCCGGCAGCGACACGATCGTCTCGAACGCGCGATACGGCGCCCCGACGCGATCGTCGGTGAAGCGCAGCGCGATATCGCCGCCGTCGCGCTTCAGGAAATTGCGCACCGCCTCCATGCCGACGCCGCGCCCCGATACTTCGGTCACCGTCCGCGCGGTCGAGAAGCCCGGCCGGAAGATCAGCTCGGCGACCTCCTCGTCGGACAGCGCCGCTTCGCTGTCGGCATCGATCCAGCCGCGCTCGCGCGCGATGCCGCGAATCCGGTCGAGCGCGAGGCCGCGGCCGTCGTCGCCGAGCACGAACCACAGCTCGCCGCCGCCCACGCCGACCGCGATGTCGATCGTGCCGGACGCCGCCTTGCCGGCCGCGCGCCGCTCGTCGGACGATTCGATCCCGTGGTCGATCGCATTGCGCAGCAGGTGCATGAACACGTTCTTCAGCGTCGCAACGATCTCGCTGCGCACGCGCTGGCCGTGACTGTCGATATGCACGACGGGCGCCGGCTTGCCGAGCTCGGCCGCGAGCGACGGCAGCGACTCGATCACGCCGCCGAGCGCGTCGCCGATCCCTTGCGTGCCGAGCTGGCTCAGCATGCGCCGCACCGCATCGCGCGCCGCGTGCCAGTCGGACGCGTTCGCCGGATCGGCGCCGTCGAGCACGCGCAGGCTCTCGCTGATGTGCGCGCGCTCGACCATCAGGTAGTCGGCGCCATGCTGCGCCGGCTCGCCGCTGCGGCCGAGCGTGACCGCGTTGATCGTCGCGTAGTGGTCGACGGCTTCACGTACGCGCGCCAGATCCTCCATCAGCGCGTCGCGGTTCCACTCGGGGCCGCTGTCCGCGCGGCGCAGCGATTCGTACGCCTGCTCCGCTTCGTGGACGATGTTCGTCAGATGCTGCAGGCTGTACGTGCGCGCATTGCCCTTGATCGTGTGCATGTTGCGGAACAGCGCGGCGACGATCGAGTGATCGGCGCGCTCGTGCTGGCGGATCATCCGCTCGTTCTCGCTGAGGAAGCCCTTCGCGCTGTGCACGAAGTCGTGGAACTTGTCCTGGCTGATCGACAGGATCTCGCCGATCATCTCCAGGCGGCGCTGCTGCTCGCCGGCCTGCGCGGTCAGCTCGCGGATCTCGGTCACGTCGCGCACGCACAGCATCAGGCGCACGACCGTGTCGGTCTCATCGGTGATCGCCGACCAGCTCAGGTCGAGCCACTTCTCGCGGCCGTCCGGCATCCGCTTCGCGACCTCGTTGACGAGCAGGTGCTCGTTGAACGCGAAGTTCATGCTGTCTTCACCGAGGCATGCGTGCACGGCCGCGTCGACCTGCGAGCGCGCGTCGGCGCCGATCGCCGAATCGTCGAACACGAGCGCCATCAGGTCGCGGCCGGCAATGTCGTTCGTCTCGAAGATGGTTTCGAGGTACGCCGAATACTCCGCATGCACGACGCCGCCTTCGACGACGGTCAGGATGCCCTGCTGCATGTTCTGCAGCATCGCCTGGATGTCGGCCGTCTTCTGCTTCAGTTGCGCGGCGTTCTCCTGGATCTTCTCGATCATCCCGTTGAACGCGACGATCGAGTGGCCGATTTCGTCCATCCGGCCCACCGGCACGCGGCGCGTGAAATCCTGGCTCGTCGCGATCTCGCTCATCGCCGTCTGCATCCCGATCAACGGGCGCGTGATCTGGCGATACAGCACGAAGCCGAGCGCGGTCAGCAGCACGATCACCGTGCCGGCGACGCCCGCGATCGCGGTCGCCGTGGTCGCGAGCATCCCGTTCAGCGCGCCGATCGCGTCGTCCTTCTGGCGGTTCTTCTCGACGCGCAGCGTGTCGACGATGCTTTCGAGCTCATCGCGATACTGCGCGACGTTCGCGAACAGGTAGGCCTGCGCCATCTCGGCCTTGCCGTCCGTCTTCATCTTCACGGTGTCGTCGATCGCCGCGAAGTAGTTCACCGCGCTGTCCTTCGCCTGCGTGACGAGCCCTTCCTGCGCGCGGCCGACCGCCGATTTCGCCTGCGCGTCGAGTGCGGCGCGCAGCGCCGCCTGCTTCGCCTTCAGCTCGTCGCGCGCCTGGGCGGCGGTGTTCGCGTCGGGCGCGTAGACGAGCGTCATCGTCGCGATCTGGATGTTCTTCACATCGGCGACGAGATCCGCCGACGCGAGCGCGCTCGGCACGATTCCCTGGGTGACCTGACGCACCTCGGATGCGCTCTTGCGCGTCTGGTACACGGCATAAGCGCCGATCGCGGACAGCGCGAAGAACGTCAGGACGACTAGCAGCGTAATGCGATGACGGATGGTCATGAGTACAGCTCCCCGCAGCGATCCGGGTTCGATCGCCCTCTGGTCTATTGAAAGAATATGAGCGCCGAATTATCGGGGATGGTGTATGACTGTCCGATGACCGAAAATCAATCGGTCATTGAGAAAAATGAAATGAATAATTGTGCGGGGAAAATCCTAAAGTTTTTGGTCGGCTTGCCGTTAACTTTCCGCCGCCATACCCCGTATGGATGCGGCGTTCGACGAATCGCACGAATAGCGGATATTCATTGTTTTATTCATGCTCCGCAAACTCCGTTCTATTGAATGCCGGCAAAACGTTTGCGTATTATCGGCGAGTCGTTTTTCCTGGCATCTTTTTATGCTCTACGCGGGGTTTGTCGGGCAGGTTCGTTAATGTCGACCTTGCATGACCTGCCGTTCAGTCTGCGCTCGGTTCGGCGAGCCAGTCTTCGAATTGCAGCCGCGGAACGCGCTCGAATTTGCGGACGTTGTGCGTGACCAGCACCAGATGCCGCGCACGCGCCTGCCCTGCGATCAAGGCGTCGTATGGACCGATCGGCGTGCCGGCCGCGATCAGGTGCGCACGAATTTCACCCGCATGCTGTGCATCCTCGGTGTCGAACGATACGACCTCGAACTGCAGCGCGTCGACACGCGCGACGTTCGCAGCCGCTCGCTGGCTCTTGTACGCGCCGTAGTAAAGCTCGTGCGCGACGATCGCGGGAATCCCGAAATCGGCCGGGTGCCAGGCATGCAAACGGGCCAGTATCGCCGGCTCGCCTTTGAGAATGGCGATCACCGCGTTGGTATCCAGCAGGAACTTCATTCGAACACGTCCAGGCCCGAGCGCTCCTGAGCGGACGGCTGTGTGGTCGCTGCAGCCTCGAAATCGGCGTCCACCGGACCGATCAGCGGTGCCAGCCAAGCCCAGTCTTGCGGCATCGGCTCGAGAATGACGGCCGCCCCGTGGCGGCGGATGCGAACCTCGGCCGTATCGAAGCGGAAATCCTTCGGTAGCCGGACAGCCTGCGAGCCGCCATGCTTGAAGAGCTTTGCAGTATCCATCGCCCCATCCTCACGTATCTACAGAATGTATCTATTTTATCAACTGTACGTGAGAATGACGAGTCGTCCACTTGGCCTGTCGTCGGCGTATATCCGGGCCGTCCGGCCATGCCTGGCCGCGTGACATCGCGATCCGTTCCCGCAACGAACGGTGCCCCGATTCATTCCGCCCAGGAAACAATCAATCCCGCCCCGGCGATTCCCCTGCCGATCCGCCCGCTCTAGACTGTCGCATCGACCTCTTTCCGGACCCACGCGATGACCGACGCCCTGCCGCTGACCACCGATCCCGATTCCGGCCTGCAGTACCGGCTGCGCCCGGCCGCTGGCCGCCCCGCCGCGCGCCTGTTGCTGCTGCACGGCGTCGGCGGCAACGAAACCAACCTGCTGAACGTGGCCGACGTGATCGATTCGCGCATCGAAATCGCGTTCCTGCGCGGCCCGCTCACGTTCGGGCCCAGTCAGCATGCGTGGTTTCCGGTGCGTTTCGGCCCGAACGGCCCTGAAATCGATGCGGCGCGCGCGGACGAGAGCCGCGTGCAACTGATCACGCTGCTGCATGCATTGCGCAAGCAGGATGGCGCGGCACCGGCTTTGCCGACCGTGATCGCCGGCTTCAGCCAGGGCGGCATCATGAGCGCGAGCGTCGGCCTCACGTCGCCGGGCGATGTGAGTGCGTTCGCCGTGCTGTGCGGGCGCATCCTGCCGGAAATCGATCCGCTGATCGCGCCGCGCGATGCATTGAGCACGCTGCACGCGCTGGTGATGCACGGCCGCTTCGACGACAAGCTGCCCGTCTCGTGGGCGGACAAGGCCGACACGAAGCTGACGGCGCTCGGCGTCGCGCACGACACGCGGCTGTATGCGGCCGGCCACGAGCTGACCGCGGAGATGGCCGGCGATTTCGGCCGATGGGTCGGTGAGCGCGCCGGGTTGAACTAACTGAATGTGAACCGAACGCACCAGGGGCGCCGGCCCGCGAACGGACCACCCCCCGGTACATGCCGTCACGCGTTCCGCGCAGGGTCCGCAACGCCACGCACGGATGCGGGCATCGCCGCCGCCCGCTCGCGCTCGGCGCCGCGTTTCGCCAGCTTCCAGCCGATCACCAGCGCGAGCACGACGACCGGAATCGTCGCGATGGTCCACGTGCCGCCCGGATAGTCGAACGCCATCAGCACCAGCACGCCGACCAGGAAAGCGAGCGTGAGCCACGACGTGAACGGCGCGCCGGGCATCCGGAACGACACGGCCTTCATCTCGCCGCGATCGACCGCGCGGCGGAACAGGATCTGGCACATCACGATGAAGCCCCACGTCGTGATGATCCCGAGCGACGCCATGTTCAGCACGATCTCGAACGCCTGGGCCGGCACGATGTAGTTGAGCGGCACGCCGATCGCGTTGATCGCGACCGTGATCAGGATGCCGCCGTACGGCACGCCGCGCGCATTCATCCGCGACACGAAACGCGGCGCCGAGCCGCCCATCGCGAGCGAGCGCAGCACGCGGCCCGTCGAATAGAGGCCGGAATTCAGGCTCGACAGCGCGGCGGTCAGCACCACGACGTTCATCACCGTACCGACGTACGGCACGCCGAGCTTGCTGAAGAACGTGACAAACGGGCTTTCGTGCGCGCTGTACGCGGTCCACGGCAGCAACAGCGTCAGCAGTACGACCGAGCCGACATAGAACAGCGCGATGCGCCACATCACGCTGTTGATCGCCTTCGGCAGCACCTTGCGCGCGTCCGCCGTCTCGCCCGCGGCGACGCCGACGAGCTCGATGCTCGCGTAAGCGAACACGACGCCCTGCACGATCAGCACGGCCGGCAGGATGCCGTGCGGGAAGATCCCGCCATGATCCGCGACGAGATGCAGCCCCGTCATCTGCCCCGCGACCGGATGGCCGCTCGCGAGAAACACGGAGCCGACCGCGAGAAACACCGCGAGCGTGCCGACCTTGACGAGCGAGAACCAGAACTCCATCTCGCCGAACACCTTCACGCCGATCATGTTCATCACCGATACGATCCCGAGCGCGCCGAGCGCAAACACCCATTGCGGCACGTCGGTGAACACGGCCCAGTACTTCATGTAGATCGCGACTGCGGTGATGTCGACGATGCCGGTCGTCGCCCAGTTCAGGTAGTACATCCAGCCCGCGACGAACGACGCGCGCTCGCCCATGAACTCCCGTGCGTACGACACGAAGCTGCCGCTGGTCGGCCGGTGCATCACGAGCTCGCCGAGCGCGCGCATGATCAGGAACGCGAACACGCCGCACACGAGATACACGAGCGCGAGCGCCGGCCCCGCGCTTTGCAGGCGCCCGCCCGCGCCGAGAAAGAGGCCGGTGCCGATCGCCCCGCCCATCGCGATCATCTGCACGTGGCGTGGCTTCAACTGCTTCGCATAGCCGGCTTCGTGCGACGCGAACATCGCATCGGGATCGGCATGAGCGGCATCCGCGCCGCCGGCCGGGCTGGCCGGGCGTTCGCTGGTGTGTTTCATCGTGAGTCTCCGTCGTTTGTTGATGTGTCGCGCCCCGCTTCGGGGGCGCTTTCGGTACGGTCGCGAACCGGCTGGCGTCAGCGCGCCCGAGGCCGGATCAGCGCTTCCGGTTGCAGCGCTTCGTCGAGTTGCGCAGCGGTCATCAGCTCGCGGGCCAGCACGACCTCGCGGATCGATTTGCCGGTCGCATGCGCTTCGGCGGCCACGGCGGTCGCGCGCTTGTAGCCGATGTACGGATTCAGCGCGGTCGCGAGCGCGACCGAGCGCTCCATCGTTTCGCGCAGCCGCTCGGGGTTCGCGGTGATGCCGCTCACGCAGCGCTGCGCGAGCGTCGTGCAGGCGGCCGTCAGGTGGCTGAAGCTGCGGAACAGCGCGCTCGCGATCACCGGTTCGAACGCGTTGAGCTGAAGCTGGCCGGCTTCGGCCGCGAAGGTGATGGTCAGGTCGTTGCCGAACACCTCGAACGCGACCTGGTTGACGACTTCCGGGATCACCGGATTCACCTTGCCGGGCATGATCGACGAACCGGCCTGCACCGGCGGCAGGTTGATCTCGCCGAAGCCCGCGCGCGGGCCGCTCGACAGCAGTCGCAGGTCGTTGCAGATCTTCGACAGCTTGACGGCGATCCGCTTGAGCACGCCCGACACCTGGACGAACGCGCCGCAATCCTGCGTCGCCTCGATCAGGTTCGGCGCGGTGCTCAGGTCGAGCCCGGTGATGCGCCGCAGCGCGGCCAGCGCCTTCTCCGCATACTCCGGATGCGCGGTGATGCCCGTGCCGATCGCGGTCGCGCCGAGGTTGATCTCGCGAATCAGCCAGCCGGCCTCCTGCAGCCGCGCGATGTCCTCCGTCAGCATCACCGCGTAGGTCGAGAACTCCTGGCCGAGCGTCATCGGCACCGCGTCCTGCAACTGCGTGCGGCCGAGCTTCAGCAAGCCGGCGAACGCGTCGGCGCGCTCCGCGAACGCATCGCGCAGCCGCGCCATCGCTTCGAGCAGATGCTCGACCGCGAAGCACGTCGCGATCCGGATCGCGGTCGGATAGACGTCGTTGGTGCTCTGCGCGAGATTGACGTGTTCGTTCGGATGCAGGTATTCGTACTGCCCGCGCGCGTGTCCCATGATTTCGAGCGCGCGGTTGCAGATCACCTCGTTCGCGTTCATGTTGGTCGACGTGCCGGCGCCGCCCTGGATCACGTCGACGACGAACTGGTCGTGCAGCCGCCCTTCGCGGATCTCGACGCACGCGGCGGCGATCGCATCGCGGTACGGCCGCGGCAGCAGCCCGAGTTCGCAGTTGGCGTCGGCCGCCGCTTCCTTCACGGCCGCGAGCGCCATCACGAGGTACGGCAGCGACGCAATGGTGCGGCCCGAAATGTCGAAATTCTCTTTCGCGCGCAGCGTGTGGACGCCGTAGTAGGCGGCATCCGGAATACTTCGTTTCCCTAAAAGATCCGCTTCGACGCGGAAGCCGTTTTCTGCCATCGTGCCCTCCTGAATGTCTCGTGCCGCTCGTCGTGCGCCGCTTCCCGACGCGACGGGTTCGCATTCTATGCCTTTGCAAAAACAACCTCGCTTCTGTATTATCGAAAGCGGTTTTGCGTGGGACGCAATAGCGAGAATCGAATGAAAACAGGCGCGAGGGAAACCGGCATCGATCACCTGGGCGCGATGCGCGCGTTCGTGCGCGTGGTCGAAACGGGGAGTTTTTCGGCGGTCGCGAAGGAGATGCACGTGTCGACGTCGACCGTCGCGCGCAAGGTGACGGCGATCGAGGAAGCGCTCGGCGTCGCGCTGCTGCACCGCTCGACGCACAGCGTGACGCTCACCGAGGCCGGCCACATCTACCTGGAGCGCGCGGTCACGCTGATCGCCGATCTCGACGACACGCTGCGCGTCGTCGCCGAGCTGAATGCGCGGCCGAGCGGCCCGCTGAAGCTCACCGCGCCGGTCGCGTTCGGGCGGCGTCATCTGGCGCCGCTGATCGCGCCGTTCCTGGCGCGCTATCCGACCATCCAGCTCGACGTGCGGCTCACCGACAACCACAACGACCTCGTGGCCGGCGGCTTCGACCTCGACATCCACGAAGGCGAGAACTACCTGGATAACCTCGTCGTCCACCGGTTGTCGCGCAACGACAGCATCCTGTGCGCGACGCCCGCCTACCTCGACCGCTGCGGGCGGCCGGCGACGCCGGACGACCTCAAGCATCACAACTGCCTGCGCTACGTGCACCCGGAAGGCGATCCGCGCTGGGATCTCGTGAGCGGCGACGCGCACCACAGCGTGCTGCCGGCCGGCAATCTCGTCACCGACCATTCGGAATTGCTGCTGGATGCGACCTGCGCGGGGCTCGGCATCGCGGAATTCGAGATCTGGCTGGTGCGCGACCTGCTCGCGAGCGGCCAGCTCGAAGCCGTGCTGCCGCGCTACCGGCTGCAGAACCGGCTGACCGGCGAATTCATCTACATCGCGTATCTGGCGAACCGGCGCAGCTCGGCGAAGCTGCGCGTGCTGAAGGATTTTCTCGCGGAACATCTCGCGCAGATCGGCGAGCTGTCGGAGCGGGAGCTGGCGAAGATTCGCGACCTGCGCGCATAGTGCGCGCCGACGCGCGGGCCGGCGGCATCGGCGCGGTGACGGCTCGGTAACGGCGTTCAGGCCGCCTGCAATTCGAACGGGAACGTCGCGTACCCGAACTCGACGCCCTGCGTGTTGAGCATCCGCGGCCGGTGGAAGCCGGCCAGTTGCGCGCGCTGCTCGGCGGTGCCGATCCGCAGCCGTTCGAGGATTTCGCTGACGACCATATACAGCACGTCGAGATTGCCGTCCTCGATCTTCACCGAAATGCCGAGCGCGCCGTCCGCACCGAGTTCCCGCGTGCGTTCCGACGCACGCACGCCGATCCCGTAGCATGCATCCGCGCCGAGCTTGCCGACCACCTGCCCGCCGAACGCGTTCATCAGCACCGTGCAATAGCGCCCTTCGCCCGCCACCAGTTCCGGATACGCGGTCATCGAACGATGAATGCGCGCCAGCGCGCGAACGCGATCGGTAACCGCGCCGCCGGCTTCCACCGCGTCCGCACCGTCGGCCAGCGACGCATAAAGGCGCGCGAGGCGATCCAGCGAGAACGCCGGCGTCGGCAGGTTGCAGCCGTCGATCGCCCAGTCGACCTCGTCGTCGCGCAACCCGCACGCATCGGCCACCACGTGCTTCACGCGCACCTGCATCGGATGGTCGGGCAGATGGTAATCGGCGATCGCCGCGCCGATCGCCTGCGCGCCGGCCAGCATCCCGACATGCTTGCCGGAACAGTTGCTGCACACGCCGGTCGGCGTGTAGTCGCGCTTGATCCACGACCGGTACACCGCGTCGGACAGCGGCGGATGGCCGCCGCAGCGCAAATCCGCTTCGTGCGCGGCGACCTTCTCGAGCATCGCGCGCGTGCGCGCGATGTGACGGTCCTCGCTGCTGTGCGACGCGCACATCAGCGCGATGTCCGCGTCGTCGAAGCCGAAGCGTTCCGGCGCGCCCGTCTCGATCACCGACAGCGCCTGGGCCGGCTTGGCCGCCGACCGCGCGAGCGTGATCCGGAACGGATCGCCGAACCGGGACAGCAGCCTGCCGCGTGCATCGACGACCGCCACATGGGCGACGTACGTGTTCTCGATCGCATTGCCGCGGTATGTGACGACTGCTGCGCGTGGGGTGTCCATCGTGTCCTGTCTCCTTGCCTGGGGGCCTGACTGCCGGGGCCCCTCAACCGGTACGGCAGTGTAGCGAGTCGCCGCCGCCGCGCGGCGGCCCTGTCATGGAAAGCGGTGTTGCACGCGACGCAAAGGCGATCGCGCCCCCACGAAAGCCCGACCGAATGAGTACAAAAACCATTCAATCGTTTACAGATTTGACACTAATCCGTAGAATTGCGACCGCAAACGCGAATCATACGCATTTACATTGACGTTTTCCGATGTTTCGGGCACGCCCCGCCGGCATCGAGAAAAACGCGTCCGATCACCGAACCTTCCGCTGCTTCCCGATATGCCCGCCCAGTTCAAGACGAGGCCTCGCACCCTCGTATCGGCACTGACCTGCTCCGTGTTCCTGACGCCGCTGCTCGCCTCCGCCGAAACCGCTCCCGCTTCCGCTCCTGCCGCCGACGTCCCGGCGACGCTGCCGACGATTGCCGTGCAGTCGTCCGCGCTGTCGGACATGCAGGTGAAACGCTCGCCGTCGTACAAGTTCACCGCGCCGCTGCTCGATACGCCGCGCTCGGTCACGGTGATCCCCGAGCAGTTGATCAAGGAGAAGAACGTCACGTCCTTCGCGGACGCGCTGCGCTCGGTGCCGGGCATCACGTTCCTCGGCGGCGATGCGGCGGCGAACCCGTCGGCCGACCGTCCGGTGATCCGCGGCTTCGAATCGCGCAACTCGATCTTCGTCGACGGCATGCGCGACTCCGGCCTGCAGAATCGCGAGACGTTCGCGGTCGAGCAGATCAGCGTGATCAAGGGCCCCGATTCGGTCTACGCGGGCCGCGGCTCGGTGGGCGGCAGCATCGACATCGTCACGAAGACGCCGCAGAACGACAACTTCATCAACAGCAGCATCGGCTTCGGCACCGACGGCTACAAGCGCGCGACGGTCGACGCGAACCGCAAGATCAACGACACGACGGCCGTGCGCCTGAACGTGATGGGCCACGACGCGAACCAGGCCGGCCGCAACGACGTGTACAACAAGCGCTGGGGCGTCGCGCCGTCGATCGTGTTCGGGCTGAACACGCCGACCACGGTCACGGTCAGCTACTACCACATGAACTCCTACGACATGCCGGACTTCAGCGTGCCGTTCCGCGCATCGGGCGGCACGCCGGTGCCGACCGATCGCGGGCAGTTCTTCGGGCTCAACACGCGCGACTACCGTTACGGGCAGACCGATACCGGCGAAATTCGCGTCGAGCACAAGCTCAATGACACGTGGAAGCTGAAGAACACGACGATGTTCGGCCGCTCGACGCTCGATTACGTGGCGACGAATCCGCAGATCCTCGCGTCGAACCCGAACATGCTCGGGCTGCAGGCGAAGAGCGGCAAGTACGCGCTGAACGGTTTCTCGAACCAGACCGAAGTGACGGGCAGCGCGAGCCTGTTCGGGATGAAGCACACGCTGACGGCCGGCGTCGAGTTCAGCCACGAGCAGGCACGTTACGAGGGCTATCTCGTGTCGGATTCGGCCGGCAACAACATCCGCTCGAACAGCCCGTGCGCGGTGGTCGGCAACTGCACGCCGCTCGCCGGCGGCTGGAACCCGAACATGCCGTGGACCGGCAGCATCGTACTGAACGGCGACAAGGGCTTCCCCGGCGCGACGACGAACACGCGCACCGATACGGTCTCCGCGTACATCTTCGACACGGTGAAGCTGTCCGAGCGCTGGCAGTTCAACACGGGGCTGCGCTTCGACCGCTACGACACGACCGGCAAGCAGGCCGGCGTCGCCGACCTGTCGAACACGTCGAACCTGTTCAGCTACCAGTTCGGCCTCGTGTTCAAGCCGGTGACCAACGTGAGCCTGTACGCGTCGTACGGCACGTCGTCGAACCCGCCGGGCTCGAACGGCGGCCTCGGCGGCGGCACCGACCAGATCACCGCGACCAACCAGGATCTCGCGCCCGAACGCGCGCGCAACATCGAGATCGGTGCGAAGTGGGACGTGCTGCAGGATCAGCTGTCGCTGACGTCCGCGCTGTTCCAGACCGAAAAGACCAACGCGCGCGTCAGCGACGGCCTCGGTCACACGGTCAACGCGGGCAAGCAGCGCGTGCGCGGTTTCGAATTCGGCTTCGCGGGCAACCTGACGCAGAAGTGGCACGTGTTCGGCGGCTATTCGTACCTGAACGCGATCACGACCGACGCGGGCCCCGGCAGCCCGGGCGCATCGGGCCTGCCGATGGTGATGGTGCCGAAGCACAACTTCACGCTGTGGACCAGCTACGACGTGATGCCGAAGCTCACGCTCGGCGCGGGTGCGACGGTGATGAGCAAGACCTATGCATCGGTATCGCCGACCGTGAAGAAGTGGACGCCCGGCTATGCACGCTTCGACGCGGCCGCGACGTGGCGCGTGAACAAGACGATGGACGTTCAACTGAACGTGCAGAACCTGTTCGACAAGCAGTATTACGCGAGCGCGTATCCGATCTACGCGACGTGGGCGCCGGGCCGTTCGGCGATGGTCACGCTCAACTTCTATCAGTAACGCCGCCGGCGACGGGAGGGCGCGCCGCGCCCTTCCCCGCCGCGTTCACCACGGCAGCGAATACGTCTTCACGTTCGTGAAGCTCTTCATCGCCTCCTGCACGCCCTCCTTGTAGCCGAGCCCCGAATCCTTCACGCCGCCGAACGGCGTCAGTTCGAGCCGATAGCCGGGCACCTCGCGCACGTTCACGCTGCCGACTTCCAGCTCGGTGATGAAGCGCGTGATGTGGTCGAAGCGGTTCGTGCACACCGACGACGACAGCGCGTAGTCGGTGCTGTTCGACATCCGGATCGCCTCGTCGATATCGCGAAAGCGCATGATCGGCGACACCGGCCCGAAGGTTTCGTGCTTGACCAGCGGCATGTCGGGCGTCACGCGATCGACGACGGTCGGCGAATACAGCGCGCCGTCGCGCACGTTGCCGACCAGCAGCCGCGCGCCGCGCGCGATCGCGTCGTTGACTTGCTGCTCGCAGAACTTCGCCGCCGCTTCGTCGATCACCGTGCCCATGTCGACCGACGGA
The DNA here is from genome assembly GCF_015712215.1 of Burkholderia sp. 9779_493. NCBI lineage: Bacteria > Pseudomonadati > Pseudomonadota > Betaproteobacteria > Burkholderiales > Burkholderiaceae > Burkholderia > Burkholderia sp. 9779_493. Next base: position 145,204 of record NZ_JACCQA010000010.1, on the reverse strand, counting down.
TCGGACGGGTTGCCGTACGACCAGGCGCGCGTCTTCTCGACGACGAGCGCCGTGAAGCGATCGGCCACCGCCTCGTGCACGAGCATCCGCTTGATCGCCGTGCAGCGCTGCCCCGAATTCTTGTACGAGCCCGACACCGCGAGCGTGCTCGCTTCGTCGAGATCGGCATCTTCCATCACGATGATCGGATCGTTGCCGCCGAGTTCGAGCACCGCGCGCCGGTAGCCCATCCGCGCGGCGATCGACTTGCCGATCGACACGCCGCCGGTGAACGTGATCAGGTCGATCGCCGGGTTCGTGATCAGCTCGTCGGCGATTTCCTTCGGGTCGCCGGTGATCACCTGCAGCATCTGCGGCGGCAGGCCGGCTTCGTACAGGATGTCCGCGAACAGATAACACGACAGCGGCACCTTCTCCGACGGCTTCACGACGATCCGGTTGTTGGTCGCGACCGACGGCACGATCTTGTGCGCGACCTGGTTCATCGGGTGGTTGAACGGCGTGATCGCCGAAATCACGCCGAGCAGCGGATCGCGCTGCGTGTACACGCGGCGCTTCTTGCCGTGCGGCGTCAGATCGCACGAGAAGATCTGCCCGTCGTCCTTCAGCACTTCGCCGGCGCCGAACGTGAGCACGTCGGCCACGCGGCCGGCCTCGTAAGTCGAATCCTTGATGCACAAGCCGGCCTCGGCCGTGATCAGCGCCGCGATCTCCGCGGTGCGCGAGCGCACGATGTCGGCCGCGCGGCGCAGGATCGCCGCGCGATCGTGGCGCATGAGCGTCGGCCGGTACGCACGCGCGACCGCGAAGGCACGGCGCACGTCGTCGAGCGTCGCCTTCGGCACGGTGCCGACCAGCGCGCCGTCGTACGGGTTGCGCACGTCGATCACCGCGTCGCGCCACACGCGCTGCCCGTCGATGCGCAACGCTTCGTGACGCACGTCGGATGCGGGAATCGGCTTCAAAACCGTGCTCATGTCGTCTCCGTTCTCGTGAGGCGTGGTCGTGGCCACGCTGTCGGGCTAGCGCACCACCACCAACCCTTCGTATTCGAGGCAGCGGCACAACGTCGCCCACGCCGGCGAATCGGGCCATTCGCGCGCCGCGGTGTCGATGCGGATCGGTCGGCCGAATTCGCGCGACGCGCACGCCAGCAGCGTGTGCGCGATGCCGCTGCGCCGGTAGGCCGGTTCGACGTACAGACGAGCGAGCGACGGCGAGCGCACCGCGTCGTCGGCGTCGATGCCGAGTTCGCCGATCGCCTCGTCGTCGCGATACGCGACCGCCGTCGCGCGCGCGTCGTCGAACACGATGCGGATCACGCGTGCGCAACGATCCCTGAACACGACGACGTGCATGCCGCCCCTCCGGTGAAGATGCCGGCGCGCGACGCGCGCACGCCTCCCTGCGCCCGCGTACCGGGGAGTTATCCGGATCGTGCGGGCGCGACGAGTTGAGTATCGTCTTGCCACGTCGACGCGCAGTAGTGCCAGACGCCACATTTCATTGAGTCCACATCCGCGGCGCGACGCGCGTATTCTCGCCACACCGCGCCCTCGCGGGCCTGCGCATCCGCCGCGCGCGCCGCCTCGCGTGTCCCGTACCGATCACAGGAGGAAGCATGCCGAGTCGTACCCCGACCGCCTTATGGGCCCAGCAGTTCCGGCGGTCGTCGGCGTCGAGCCTGCAGGACCAGATCCGGCGCATGCTGGTGGCCGCGATCCTCGACGGCCAGCTCGCGCCCGATGCGGCGCTGCCGTCGAGCCGCGAGCTCGCCGACCAGCTCGGCGTCGCGCGCAACACCGTCGTGCTCGCGTACCAGATGCTCGTCGAAGAGGGCTACCTGATCTCGCGCGAACGCAGCGGGCACTTCGTGAACCCGAAGATGCTCGAAGGCGTGCCCGGCTTCGCGGCCGCCAGGCCCGCCGCGCAAACGGAGGCCGGCGACGACACGCCGGGCCGCCCCGCATGGGACAAACGCATCGCGCATCCGCCGTCGAGGCAGCGCAACATCGTGAAGCCCGCGAACTGGCAGCACTACGAATATCCGTTCATCTACGGGCAATTCGACCAGTCGCTGTTTCCGACCAACGACTGGCGCGAATGCTGCCTGAAGGCGCTGTCGGTGATGGAGATCCGCAACTGGGCGCCCGACCTGATCGAGCGCGACGACGAATCGCTGATCCAGCAGATCCGCACGCGCGTGCTGCCGCGGCGCGGCGTGTTCGCGATGCCCGACGAGATCGTCGTCACGAACGGCTGCCAGCAGGCGCTGTACCTGATCGCGGACCTGCTGTGCGGCAAGCACACGACGGTCGGCTTCGAGAATCCCGGCTATCCGGACGCACGCAACATCTTCGAGAACCGCAACGCGCGGCTGCTGCCGCTGCCCGTCGACGGGCACGGGATCGCGCCCGACTCGCTCGGCAACACGCTGTCGCGCTGCGACTACGTGTACGTGACGCCGAGCCATCAATGCCCGACCACCGCGACGATGCCGGTCGAGCGCCGCCGCGCGCTGCTCGATTGCGCGCAGCAGCACGATTTCGTGATCATCGAGGACGACTACGAGAGCGAGAACACGTTCTCCGGCCCGCCGCATCCGGCGCTGAAGAGCCTCGATACGGCCGACCGCGTGATCTACGTCGGCAGCCTGTCGAAGACGTTCGCGCCGGGCCTGCGGCTCGGCTACGTGGTCGGGCCGCGCGAGCTGATCCGCGAGCTGCGCGCGCTGCGGCGGCTGATGGTGCGCCATCCGGTCGCGTATATCCAGCGGGCGTTCGCGACCTTTCTTGCGCTCGGCCATCACGACGCGTTGCTGCGCCGGCTCGCGCATGCGTACAGCGAGCGCTCGCAGGCGCTGATGGCCGCGCTCGATGCGCATCTGCCGGAAGCGCGCCATGTGCCCGTGACGGGCGGCGCGTCGTGCTGGGTCGAGGGGCCGCCGTGGCTCGACGCGGCGCGTCTCGCGGCGGACGCGCAGGAGGCCGGGATCCTGATCGAGCCCGGCGGCGTGTTCTTCATGAACGACGACAGCAATGCGCGGCGCTGCTTCCGGATGGGCTTTTCCGCGATTCCGCTGGAACGGATCGAGCCGGGCGTGCGGGCGCTCGCGCGGTGCGTGCGGGCGCAGAAGCCCGACGCCTGAACGCGGCATCGCGTCAGCCGGTCACGCTCGCCCCTGGCCCAACCGAATCCCCTGAACTGGCGCTACCGCCAAAAACGAGCGCTCACTAACGTGTCGATACCGCGTGCCGCATGCGCATCAGCGCCTCGCGCACCGTCCATCATTCGACAGGAGACACGTTATGTCCGACACGCTTACCGCCCCCGTCACGGCCGCCACGCTCGCGGCTTTTTCCGACGCCTTCAACCGGCATGACGCCCACGCGCTGATGGGCTTCATGACCGAGGACTGCGTGTTCGACGCGGCCGGCGGCCCCGACATTCACGGCACGCGCTTCGTCGGCCGCGACGCGGTGCGCGCCGCGTTCGAAGCCGTGTTCAAGACCTTCCCCGATGCGCACTGGGGCCACGGCCGCCACTACGTGGCCGGCGAACGCGGCGTATCCGAATGGGTGTTCACCGGCACGCACGCGGAAGGCTGGCGCATCGAAGCCGAAGGCTGCGACCTGTTCGAGTTCCGCGACGGGCTGATCGCCGTCAAGCGCGCGTTCCGCAAGGAACGGCCGAAGCAGCCGGCCTGAGCGCGCCGCTCGCGCGCTTTCGGCCGTCCCGCCCCGGGCGCGAATTTTGAAACGAATCATTTCATTTCATTCCACATTCCCCGCCAGCGGGCGGAATGACTTGACCGGCTTTTCCCAGCCAATAGCATCTGGAACAAGACGTTCCGTTAATTGAACAATCGGAGACAACCCATGAGCGAACAATCCACTTCCCTGCGTGCATCGACCAGCGGCCCGCAGGACATGACGCCATCCGAAGCCTTCGTCGAAACCCTCGCGGCCAACGGCGTGACCGACATGTTCGGCATCATGGGCTCCGCGTTCATGGACGCGATGGACATCTTCGCGCCGGCCGGCATCCGCCTGATCCCGGTCGTGCACGAACAGGGCGCCGGCCACATGGCCGACGGCTATGCACGCGTGTCGGGCCGCCACGGCGTCGTGATCGGCCAGAACGGCCCCGGCATCAGCAACTGCGTGACCGCGATCGCGGCCGCGTACTGGGCGCACAGCCCGGTCGTGATCGTCACGCCGGAGGCCGGCACGATGGGCATCGGCCTCGGCGGCTTCCAGGAAGCGAACCAGTTGCCGATGTTCCAGGAATTCACGAAATACCAGGGCCATGTCACGCACCCGGCGCGGATGGCCGAATTCACCGCGCGCTGCTTCGATCGCGCCCAGGCCGAGATGGGCCCGACGCAGCTGAACATTCCGCGCGACTACTTCTACGGCAAGGTCAAGGTCGAGATTCCGCAACCGCGCCGGCTCGATCGCGGCCCCGGCGGCGAACAGAGCCTGAACGACGCGGCCGATCTGATCGCGCAGGCGAAATTCCCGGTGATCATCTCGGGCGGCGGCGTCGTGATGGCCGACGCGATCGAGGAATGCAAGGCGCTCGCCGAACGGCTCGGCGCACCGGTCGTCAACAGCTACCTGCACAACGACTCGTTCCCGGCGAACCATCCGCTGTGGTGCGGCCCGCTCGGCTACCAGGGCTCGAAGGCCGCGATGAAGCTGCTGTCGCGCGCGGACGTCGTGATCGCGCTCGGTTCGCGCCTCGGGCCGTTCGGCACGCTGCCGCAGCACGGGATGGACTACTGGCCGAAGGACGCGAAGATCATCCAGATCGACGCCGACCACAAGATGCTCGGCCTCGTGAAGAAGATCTCGGTCGGCATCTGCGGCGACGCGAAGGCGGCGGCCGTCGCGCTCACGCAGCGCCTCGACGGCCGCACGCTCGCATGCGACAGCTCGCGCGGCGAGCGCGCCGACCAGATCGCGACCGAGAAGGCCGCGTGGGAAAAGGAACTCGACGACTGGACGCACGAGCGTGACGCCTACAGCCTCGACATGATCGAGGAACAGAAGAACGAGAAAACCTTCAACGGCGGGCGCTACCTGCATCCGCGCCAGGTGCTGCGCGAGCTCGAAAAGGCGATGCCCGAGGACGTGATGGTGTCGACCGACATCGGCAACATCAACTCGGTCGCGAACAGCTACCTGCGCTTCAACAAGCCGCGCAGCTTCTTCGCGGCGATGAGCTGGGGCAACTGCGGCTACGCGTTCCCGACGATCATCGGTGCGAAGGTCGCCGCGCCGCACCGCCCGGCCGTGTCGTATGCGGGCGACGGCGCGTGGGGCATGAGCCTGATGGAAACGATGACCTGCGTGCGTCACAACATCCCGGTCACGGCCGTGGTGTTCCACAACCGTCAATGGGGCGCAGAGAAGAAGAACCAGGTCGACTTCTACAACCGCCGCTTCGTCGCGGGCGAACTCGACAACCAGAGTTTCGCGGCGATCGCCCGTGCGATGGGCGCCGAAGGGATCACGGTCGACCGTCTGGAGGATGTCGGGCCGGCGCTCAAGCGCGCGATCGACATGCAGATGAACGAAGGCAAGACGACGATCATCGAGATCATGTGCACGCGCGAACTCGGCGATCCGTTCCGCCGCGATGCGCTGTCGAAGCCGGTTCGCATGCTCGACAAGTACAAGGACTACGTGTGATGCCGCGTCGCTGACGCACCCGCGTCCGGCCGTGCCCTCCCCGCACGGCCGGAACCCGGCCGGACGCCGTGCCCCGTGCGGGCCGCCGCATCCGGCCTTTTTTACTTCGAATTCCCGATGAAAGCCCTCGACCGCATTCTCGAATCCGCGCGCCGCCAGCCGATGCGCATCGCGCTGTGCGAAGCCGACGACCCGCGCGTGCTGCAAGCCGCCGCGCGCGCGACACGCGACGGCATCGCCCGCATCGTGCTCGTCGGCGACCGTGCGGCCATCCACGCGGCGGCCGCGCGCGACGCGCTCGACCTCGACGGCATGACGCTCGTCGATCCGGCCACCGCCCCGCAACGCGACGCGTATGCCGACGCGCTGCACGCGTTGCGCAAAGCCAAGGGCATGACGGCCGACGCCGCGCGCGACGCGGTGCTCGACCCGCTCTGCCATGCGAACCTGATGGTGCGGCTCGGCGACGCGGACGGCTCGGTCGCGGGCGCCGTGCATGCGACGGCCGACGTGGTGCGCGCGGCGATCCAGCTGATCGGCGTCGATCCGGCGTTCCGGATCGTGTCGAGCTTCTTCCTGATGATGCTGTGCGAGCCGTTCCATACGATCAAGGGCGGGCTGATCTTCTCCGACTGCGCGCTCGTCGTCGATCCGGACGCCGGCCAGCTCGCCGAGATCGCGATGGCCGCCGCCGACAGCGCGCACGCGCTGCTCGGCGAAGCACCACGCGTCGCGATGCTGTCGTTCTCGACGAGCGGCAGCGCGCACCATGCGGCGGTCGACAAGGTGACGGCCGCGACCGCGCGCGTGCGCGAACTGCGCCCGGCGCTCGCGATCGACGGCGATGTGCAGCTCGACGCGGCGATCGTCGCGGAAATCGCCGAGCGCAAGATTGCGCATTCGCGGGTCGGCGGCCACGCGAACGTGCTCGTGTTCCCGAGCCTCGAAGCCGGCAACATCGGTTACAAGCTCGCCGAGCGGATCGGCCGCGCAAAGGCCGTCGGCCCGCTGTTGCAGGGCTTGCGCCGGCCTGCGAACGACCTGTCGCGCGGCTGCGGCGCCGACGACGTGTATCACGTGATCGCGGCGACCACCGTGCAGGCGCAAGCGGCCATGCAACGGGCCGCGACCGGCGAGGTCGCACCCGCATGACGGCCGACAAACTGGCGATCCTGATCGCGGTGATCGGCGCCGGCAGCTATTTCCAGACCGTCACGGGTTTCGGCCTCGGGATGATCGTGATGGGCGTGACGAGCGGCTTCGGGCTCGCGCCGCTCGCCACGGTCGCGACGCTGATGAGCGTCGTGTCGCTCGCGAACGGCGCGACCGCGCTGCCGGGCCGGCTGCATCACATCGACTGGCGGGCGGTCGGCGCGGCGACGCTCGGCATCCTGCCGTCGGTCGTCGCCGGCGTGGTGCTGCTCGAATGCCTGAGCCGCTCGGCGGCCGACCTGCTGCAACTGATCCTCGGCGTGGTCGTGCTGTACGGCGGCCTGAGCGCGGCGCTGCGGCCGACGCCGCTGACGGAACGCTCGGACAACCGCAGCTTCTTCGTCAGCGGCATCTTCGGCGGGCTGCTGAGCGGGATGTTCGGCGTGTCGGGGCCGCCGTTGATCTTCCAGTTCTACCGGCAGCCGCTGACGCTCGTGCAGATCCGCTGCGCGCTGATCGTGCTGTTCACGACCACGTCGGCCACGCGCGTGCTGTACAGCGCGTGCGAAGGCCAGCTCGATCGCGACATCTGGCTGCTGGCCGCGCTCGCGACCCCGGTCGTGATGCTGACGACGGTCGCCGGCCGGCACTACCCGCCGCCGCTGTCGCCGGTCGCGCTGCGCCGGCTCGCGTTCGGCGTGCTGATGGCGATCGGCGTCGGGCTGATCGCGACGTCGCTGCCGCCGCTGCTGCATCGCGGCTGATTCCTTCCGGCTTCACCGTCGCGCGCCGATCCAGCCGGCGATTTCGACGAGCCGCTTCATGTCCGGGGGCGATACGAGATCGATCGCGAGCCGGTGCCGGTAGTACGGGCCGAGATCGAGCCCGACGCCGAGCCCGAGCACGTCGACGCGGCCGGCCCCTTGCTGGCGGGCGACCACCTGCTTCAGATGGTTGTCGAGGTAGAACGGATCGTTCGCCAATGCGGTGGCGCCGTCCATCGGGCTGCCGTCCGAGATCACGACGAGGATCTTTCTCGCTTCCGGCCGCGCCGCGAGCCGCGCGCACGCCCAGTCGACCGCTTCCCCGTCGATCCCTTCGCGAAACAGGTCGGCCTTGAACAGCGCGGCAATGCCGGCGCGCGTGTGCCGCCAGCGCGTGTCGGCATCCTTGAACACCAGGTGGCCGATTTCGTTGAGGCGCCCCGGATGGCGCGGCTTGCCGCGCGCGAGCCAGTCCTGGCGCGCGCGGCCGCCGTTCCACGCAAGCGTCGTGAAACCCAGCACTTCGGTCGCGAGGCCCGCGGCGTCGCCCGCGCGCGCCAGCGTGTCGACCATCAGCGCGACGCCGTCGATCCACGCCTTCATCGACCCCGAGCAGTCGATCAGGAACGTGAGCGCGCAGTCGGCATGCGGCCGCACGCGTTCGAGCCGGAACAGCCGCCGCTCGGCCGGCGAGCTGACGAGTTGCGCGAGCCGGCGGCCATCGAGGCGGCCGTGTTCCTCGCCGAACGACCAGCCGTCGGCCTGCGGCACGACGAGCGCCGCGCGCAGCACGCGCGCGAGCCGCGTGACGTTGATCCGCTGCGCGGCGACCTGCGCGTCGAGCCGGTCGCGATACTCGCGCAGCAACGCCGCGCGGATCTGCACGGCCGGCTTGAATTCGCGGTCGTAGCGCGTCGTGTACGCCCGATACGTGGCGCCGCCGCCGTGCAGCACGACGCTGTCGCCGGTCTCCACGAGCGCCGGCAGGTCGATGCCCGTGTCGTCGAAATCGACCCACAGCGAGAAATTCGTCAGCGCGTCGTCCTGCTCGCGCGCGTCTTCCGTCTGTGTTTCGACGACGGCCGCGCGCGCGTCGCGGATCATCGACGCAATGCGCCGCGCCAGCGCCAACGCGTGACCGGCGAACGCGCGCTGGTCGTGCCGGCAGCGGCGCAGCCCGGCAAGCGCCACGCCGATTTCCGGCACGATCGCCGCGCGCGGCGCTTCGATCAGGTCTTCCGTTTCCTCGAGCACGGGCCAGCCGGTCAGCCGCGACCACGCGATCTGCGCGACCGTGTAGACCAGGATTCCGACATGCGTATCGGCCTGCCCCGACCGGTGAAACGCGCGCGACCAGGTTTCGAAACGATGACGCAGGTTCAGCAGGACGCCGCGCAGCGCGGCCGGCGCGAGCGATTCGCAGCGCAGTTGCTCGAGCATCTCGAACAGCACGCGTTCGACCGGATCGTCGCCGGACAGCGCACGATGCAGGTCGGCATCGGAGTGCAGGATGCGCAACGCCGCGCCGTCGGCCGCGCCGCGCCACGACGCGAGATCGTCGTCGGCGGCCTGCGCGCGCAGGTGCGGCGCATGGATCGGCAGCGGCCGCAGGTCGCGGCACACGCGGCCCGCACGGTAATGCAGCGCCGCATCGCGCGTCAGCGCCCGCACGGTCGACGCGCCCAGCGCTTCGCGCGCGGCGGCGCGGCGCGCCGCGTCGCGATCGGCGCTCACCGCCCCGCTCCCGGCTCGCCGCCGCCGGCGCGCGACGCGACCGCCAGTTCCTCGCCGAAGCAGCGCTGGTAATACTCGGCGACGACCGGCCGCTCGGCGTCGTCGCACTTGTTCAGGAACGTCAGCCGGAACGCGAGCGCCGGATCGCGGAAGATCTGGCAGTTCTCGGCCCAGTTGATCACCGTGCGCGGCGACATCAGCGTCGACAGATCGCCGGTCGCGAAACCGTTGCGCGTCAGCTCGGCCAGGCTCACCATCGATTCGAGCAGCGGGCGGCCGGCTTCGTCCGCGAGTGCCGGCACGCGTGCGCGCACGATGCCGATCTCCTCGTCGCGCGGCAGGTAGTCGAGCGTCGCGACCACGTTCCAGCGGTCCATCTGCGCGTGGTTGAGCATCTGCGTGCCGTGGTAGAGCCCGTTCAGGTTGCCGAGCCCGACCGTGTTCGCGGTCGCGAACAGCCGGAACGACGGATGCGGATGGATCACGCGATTCTGGTCGAGCAGCGTGAACTTGCCGTCGCGCTCCAGGATCCGCTGGATCACGAACATCACGTCGGGCCGACCCGCATCGTATTCGTCGAAGATCAGCGCGACCGGACGCTGCAGCGCCCACGGCACGATCCCTTCCTGGAACTCGGTCACCTGCACGTCGTCGCGCACGACGATCGCGTCCTTGCCGACGAGGTCGAGCCGGCTGATGTGACCGTCGAGGTTCACGCGCACGCACGGCCAGTTCAGCCGCGCCGCGACCTGCTCGATATGGGTCGACTTGCCGGTGCCGTGCATCCCCTGCACGAGCACGCGGCGGTTGCGCGCGAAGCCCGCGAGAATCGCGAGCGTGACGTCCGGGTTGAAGCGGTACGCGTCGTCGATATCGGGCACGTGATCGTCGCGCGCGCCGAACGCGGGCACCATCAGGTCCGAGTCGAAACCGAACCGTTCGCGGACCGACACCATGCAGTCCGGCTTGTTCGTTACCCCATCCATCGCGTGGCGCTCCTGTCGTTGCCTGTTGCGCAGGCGTCGATGGCGCCTGCGTCGATCCTGTTGACGGAACGATGCGTTCCGCTGCCGAAAATGCGGGCCGGGTTGCCGGCCCCCGCCGCCCCGTGCGGCCAGCCTGCCGGACCGTTCGGTACAATGGCCGCAGTCCAGTTTCCGGAACGCCCGACATGCTGCCCGCGGATACGCCCACGCTGCGCGCCTTCGCGCTGCTCGAACATCTCGTCCAGGCCGGCGACGCCGTGTCGCTCGCCGATCTCGCGCGCGACGTCGATATCCCGAAGGCCTCGCTGCACCGGATGCTCGCGTCGCTCGAAGCCGGCGGGCTCGTGATCCGCGAGCCGGGCCGCAAGAACGCGTATGCGGTCGGCCCGCGCCTCGCGCGGCTCGGCACCGGTGTGATGCTGCACGCGGGCACGCGCCGGCTGCGCCATGCGATCCTCGAACGGCTCGTCGCCGACCTCGCCGAGACCTGCAACCTGACCGCCCTGCACGACACGGAAGTCGTCTATCTCGACCGCGTGGAAGCCGACTGGCCGCTGCGGCTCGACCTGAAACCCGGCTCGCGCGTGCCCGCTTACTGCAGCGCCAGCGGCAAGCTGCTGCTCGCGCTGCTGCCGCGCGACGAACGCGCGGCGCTGGTGCGCACGATGGCGCTGCCGCGCCATACGCCGAACACGATCTCCGACCCGGAACTGCTCGAAGCCGAACTCGACCGCACCGCGCACAAGGGCATCGCGATCGACAACGAGGAATTCGTCGCGGGGATCGTCTGCATCGCGGCGCCGGTGCTCGACGACGACGGCGCGTGCATCGCCGCGGTCGCCGTCCATGCGCCGGTGTCGCGCGCGCCGCTGTCGCGGCTGCTCGACCACGTGCCGCGGCTGCAGGAAGCGGCCCGCGCGCTCGCGAAGACCTTCTAGTGCCGCGCGGCGGCGCGCCGGCCGCGTCATGACGCGCGCTGGTAGTAGAGGTTCTGCGGATGCCGCGCGTCCGCGAAGAAGAACCAGCGTTCCGCCACCAGCCCCGCGTACTGGATCACGAACGCCGCGCCGAGCGCGACGGCCGCCGCGATCGACGTCGGCGCGAACGCGCCGGCGCCGGTCAGCACGAACGGCACCGCGAATGCGCCGATCAGGAAGCCGGCCTTCACCGCGCGCAGCGTGCCGTTGCCCTGCCCGTGAAAGAACTCCTTCGTGTTGAACGCGCTGGCCGTGAAGCCGCGCGACTTCTGTTCGACCTTCGCGTGACGAATCCCCGTCGCGCTCTGCACGGTCGACTTCGGCCGCAGCCGAGCATTGCGTGCGAGCGACGCGAGCCGCGCCACGCCACCGGCGAACGTCAGCACGCAGGCGGCCGCCGCGAGCCGGCCGACCAGCGCCGGCGCGAGCCACGCGGCGCAGGCCGTCGCGAGTGTGCAGCCCGATGCGCAGCCGAGCAGCACGAAGTTCACGAGCGTCAGCGGGCTCGCCCATTCCTGCAGGAAGCGCAGGCACGCGTAGATCATCGCCGTGCAGACGAACAGCGCGACGCTCGCGAGCGCGCCCGCCGCACCGATCAGCAGCGTGCCGGGCCACGCGAACAGATGCGCCGCGCCATACGCGAACGCGCAGGCGAGAAACACCGGCAGCGCGATGCACTCGCGCGACAGCCACGACGTACGCCACATCGCGATCGCGCGCCACGCGCGCTCCGGGTGGCCGAGATGAAAGAACGACGCGAACAGGCCGAGCACGCCGAGTGCGACCGACAGCGCGGCCCCGGTCACGTAGAACGGGGCGCCGACGTCAACGCCGGCCAGCCGCGCCAGCGCCTCGACGATCACGAGCGTCAGCAGCAGGCCCTGTGCGGCGCCGCACAGCGTGGTGAGAAAAACGACCGAAAAGGCTGGGCGCATGGAAACTCCGTCTGTGTCTGAATGAAATGCGCGTTGCTCAGCGCGGGGTCGCCAGCGACACGAGATCGATGTCGCCGCGCGCCGCGCGGGCCTCGAACGATTCGTCGTCGCGCCCGTTCGATGCGCTGCCGCACCCGCCGCTGCTGCCGCATCCGCACGATGCTTCGGTCTTCACGCGCGGCAGGTAATGGTTCGACGGCCGCGTGCCCCACTCGGGCATCAGCGCATAGCCGCCGCGGTCGCGGATCGCGCGCGACACGTCCGATTCCGGGTCGTGCACGTCGCCGAACAGCCGCGCCGACGTCGGGCACGCGAGCACGCAGGCCGGCTTGCGATCGCGCTCCGGCAGCGCTTCGTTGTCGATGCGGTCCGCGCACAGCGTGCACTTCGTCATCTCCTTGCGGCCTTCGTCGAGTTCGCGCGCGCCGTACGGACATGCCCACGCGCAGTACTTGCAGCCGATGCACTTGTCGTAGTCGACCAGCACGATGCCGTCCGACTTGCGCTTGAAGCTCGCGCCGGTCGGGCAGACCGGCACGCACGGCGGGTCCTCGCAGTGCAGGCACGACTTCGGGAAGTGGATCGTGTCCGTCATCGGGAACACGCCGGCCTCGTAGGTCTGCACGCGGTTGAAGAACGTGCCGGACGGATCGTCGTCGTACGGACGCAGATCGGCAAGGCTGCCGGCTTCGCCGGACGTGTTCCATTCCTTGCAGCTCGTCACGCAGGCATGGCAGCCAACGCACACGTTCAGGTCGATGACGAGGGCCATCTGGGTCATGGTTGCGCTCCTTCGCTTAGCGATCGTCGGACTTCGGGCCCGCCGACGCCGCGCGCCGCAGCCGCGCGGCGAATGCGCCGGTTCCCGCGAAATACGCCTGCACGCGTTGCAGCACGCGCGGCGTGCCCGGCAGCGCCGGCATCGGCGCGAACTGCGGCAGCGTGGTCGCCGCATCCGCTTCGGCCGGGTAGATCCGCACCTGCACGTCGTACCAGCCGGCCTGCCCGGTCACCGGATCGGAATTCGACAGCCGCGCACCGCCGCGGGCCGCGTCGGGCAACTCGTCGGTGATCACGTGATTGAGCAGGAAGCCGCGCTGCGATTCGCCCGCGTGGGGGCCGAGGTTCCACGCGCCGGCCGCCTTGCCGATCGCGTTCCAGGTCCACACGGTGCCGGGCTCGACCGCCTCGCTGTAGCGCGCGCGGCAGCGCACCTTGCCCCACGGCGATTCGACGTAGATCCATGCGCCGTCGTCGATCTGCTGCGCGGCGGCCGTCACCGGGTTCACGAACAGGTGGTTCTCGCCGTGGATCTGCCGCAGCCACGCGTTCTGCGAATCCCACGAGTGGTACATCGCCATCGGCCGCTGCGTGATCGCCGCGAGCGGATAGCGGTTCGCATCGGTCAGCCCGCTTTCGAGCGACGGATGCCAGAACGGCAGCGGGTCGAAGTAACGCGCGATGCGTTCGCGCAGATGATCCGGCGGCTGGCGGCCCGACGTGCGGCCCTGCGCGGCAAGCCGGAATTTCTGCATCACGTCCGAGTAGAGCTGGATCACGATCGGCACGCCGAACTTGCGCATCCCGTTGTCGACCGCCCACTGCATGTATGGCCCGTTGCAGTTGCGCATGTACTGCAGCGATTCCGGCAACCGGTGGTGGTACACGCAGTCGTTCTCCGCATAGCGTTTCCACTGGTCGGGGTTCGGCTCGCCGACGACGGCCTTCTCGCCGTCCTTGCCGCGCCAGCCGATCAGGAAGCCGGTGCCCGAATCCGGCGCGGTCTGGAAATTGACGACGAAATCCGGATAGTCGCGGTACTTGCGCTGCCCGTCCGGCGTCGTGAAGGCCGGAAACTTCAGCCGGCTCGCCAGCTCGATCAGCACTTCCTGGAACGGCTTGCACTCGCCGGTCGGCGGCACGACGGGCACGCGCACCGAATCGACCGGCCCGTCGAATTCGGAGATCGGCCGGTCGAGCACCGACATCACGTCGTGCCGTTCGAGGTAGGTCGTGTCGGGCAGGATCAGGTCGGCGAACGCGGTCATCTCCGACGCGAACGCATCGCATACGACCAGGAACGGAATCCGGTATTCGCCGTCGTCGCGCTTGTCGACCAGCATCTTGCGCACTTCCGTCGTATTCATCGACGAATTCCACGCCATGTTGGCCATGAAGATCAGCAGCGTATCGATCGGATAGGGATCGCCGCGCCATGCATTGGTGATCACCGAATGCATCAGCCCGTGCACCGCGAGCGGGTATTCCCACGAGAACGCCTTGTCGAGCCGCGCGGGCGTGCCGTCCGGATGGACGAACAGGTCCTCGGGGCCGGCCGGCCAGCCGAGCGGGCCGCTCGCGAGCGGCGTGTTCGGCTTGATCTGGTCGGGATCGTTCGGCGGTTTCGCCGACGGCGGCACGGCGCGCGGATACGGCGCCTTGTGGCGAAAGCCGCCCGGCCGGTCGATCGTGCCGAGCAGCGACATCAGCACCGCGAGCGCACGGATCGTCTGGAAGCCGTTCGAATGCGCGGCCAGCCCGCGCATCGCGTGGAACGCGATCGGCACGCCCTTCACCGATTCGTGCGCGTGGCCCCACGAATCGGTCCAGCGCACCGGCAGCTCGATCGCCTGCTCGCGCGCGACCGTCTCCATCTCGCGGGCAAGGCGGCGGATCGTGTCGGCCGCGATGCCGGTGATGTCGGCCGCCCATTCGGGCGTGCAAGCGGCCACCTGTTCGCGCAGCAGCGTGAACGACGGCGCGACCGGCGTGCCGTCGTCGAGCGTATAGCGGCCGTCGAGCGCCGGCTCCGCGCCATCCGTGTGGTGCAGCACCGCGCGGTTCGTCTTCGTGTCCCACCACATCCGGTTCTGCGGATACAGCGGGTTGACCTCCGGCGCGTCGGCGTCGCGCACGAACAGCCCGAACGTGTCGGCGCCGTCGCGCCGGTCGACCAGTTCCGCCGCGTTCGTGAAGCGCGACACGAATTCGTGGTCGAACGCATCGCGCGCGATCAACTCGTGCATCAGCGCCATGAACAGCGCGCCGTCGGTGCCGGGGCGGATCGGAATCCATTCGTCGGCGATCGCCGCGTAACCGGTGCGCACCGGATTGATCGCGATGAAGCGGCCGCCCGCGCGCTTGAACTTGCCGAGCGCGATCTTCAGCGGATTCGAATGGTGATCCTCCGCGGTGCCGATCATGAAGAACAGCTTCGCGCGGTCGAGATCGGGGCCACCGAACTCCCAGAACGAGCCGCCGATCGTGTAGATCATCCCGGCCGCCATGTTCGCGGAGCAGAACCCGCCGTGCGCCGCATAGTTCGGCGTACCGAACTGTTTCGCGAACAGGCCCGTGAGCGCCTGCATCTGGTCGCGGCCCGTGAACAGCGCGAAACGCTTCGGATCGGTCGCGCGCAGGTGCGACAGGCGCTTTTCGAGCACGTCGAACGCGACCTCCCACGACACCGGCTCGAACTGCGCATCGCCGCGCTCCGCGCCCGGCTTGCGCATCAGCGGCTGCGTGAGCCGCGCGGGCGAGTACTGCTTCATGATCCCCGACGAACCTTTCGCGCAGATGACGCCCTGGTTCAGCGGATGGTGCGGATTGCCGTCGATATAGCGTACTTCGCCGTCGCGCAGGTGTACGCGGATGCCGCAGCGGCATGCGCACATGTAGCAGGTCGTCGTCTTGATCTCGGCCTGCTCGTCGCGCTCGCGTGCCCGATGTTCCATCGTCTGTCCTCGTTCGCGGATGACGGTGCGCGTCGCTGCCGCGCACCGGTGAATCGGTTCATCCATGCTATGCCGGCCGGCGCCCGACATAAAGTCGCATCCTCTGATCGGTGCTATCGGTCGGCCCGATAGTTGCGCCGGCTCCCCCGCGGGCCGCATGCGCGAAGGCCCGGCGCATGCACCGGGCCTTCGGCGCCATGCGGTGCCGCCCGTCAACGCGGCGGATACGCGAGCAGTTCGCTGTCGTCGAGATGCTCGCGGCGGCCGCGGCGCGTCAGCCCGTACGCGACCACGAGTACGCCGAGGCTCGCGACGCCGAGCCAGAGCGGCTTGCGCTGGTCCGGGATGAACGCCATCGCGACGAGGATGCCGACCATGCCGATGATCGCGACCCAGGTCAGGTACGGGTACGCCCACATCTTCACGCGCAGCTTGCTGGCGGCGACCGGGTCCAGACGCTTGCGCAGGCGCAGTTGCGAGAACGCGATCAGCACGTACACGAACAATGCGACGGTGCCGTACGAATTGACGAGGAACGCGAACACGGTATCGGGCGACACGTACGACATCACGACCGACACGTAGCCGAACACCGTGCCGAGCAGGATCGCGCGCACCGGCACGCCGCGCTTGTTGACCTTCGCGAGCGCGGCCGGCGCGTCGCCGTGGCGGGTCAGCGCGAACAGCATCCGCGAGGCCGCATAGAGGCCCGAGTTGAGCGCGGACAGCACGGCGGTCAGCACGATCGCGTTCATCACGTTGGCGGCGGCCGGCAGGCCCATCACTTCCAGCGCGCTCACGTACGGCGTGGCCATCTGCGCGGAATTCCACGGCACCAGCGCGACGACGAGCGCGACCGAGCCGACGTAGAACACCAGCACGCGGGTGATCACCGAGTTGGTTGCCTTCGCAACCGCCTTGGCCGGCTCCTTCGCCTCGGCCGCCGCGATCGTGACGATTTCCGCGCCGAAGTAGAACCCGGTGGCCGCGACCGCGCCGCTCATCACCGGCCCGATGCCGAGCGGCATGAAGCCGCCGTGACCGAGCAGCGTCGGCAGCACGGCCGTCGTGTGCATCGACGCGGGCCACATGCCGAGCACGTAGAGGCCGCCGAGGAACAGGAACACGACGATCGCGCCGACCTTGATCGACGAGAACCAGAATTCGAATTCGCCGTAACTGCCGACCGAGATCAGGTTCGTGAGCGTCAGCACGACCAGCAGCGCGAGACTGATGATCCACGCCGGCGTGTCGGGCAGCCAGAACTGGATCAGCCTGGCGCCCGCGACCGCTTCCAGCGCGACGACGATCACCCAGAAATACCAGTACATCCAGCCGGTCAGGAAGCCCGCCATCCTGCCGGGCCCGCGCCAGTTGCCGAACGCGAGCCGCGCGTACTCGTAGAACGAGCCGACGGCCGGCATCGCGCACGCCATCTCGCCGAGCATCCGCATCACGAGCACGACCAGCCCGCCCGTGATCAGGAACGACAGGATCGCGGCCGGCCCGGTCTGCTGAATCACCACGCCGCTGCCGACGAACAGCCCGGCACCGATCACGCCGCCAAGCGCGATCATCGTCATGTGGCGCTGCTTGAGCCCACACTTCAGGTCACTCTGGTTCATCGAGGGTTGCATGTCTTCTCCATATCCAGTTGTCCGGCGCCGCCCGCGTCACCTTCGGGTGAACGCGGGCGCCGCCGGCGACGGCGCGTGCAGGGGCACCTGCAGCCCCGGCCGCACGGATTTCCGTGGCTTTTATTGTGTCGGGTTGCCCGGCGCGCGCGCGGTCTTGCGTCGCGCCGGGTGGTGCGCCCCGCGCTCAGGGCTTTTCGTCGTTCCTGAAGTACGACAGGTAGAGCATCCGCTGCCCGATACGCCGGAACGGCGCGAACGGGTGACCGGGCAGCGGCGACGTGAAGATCGGCAGCGTCTGGCGTGCGCCCTTCCCCGCGATCTGCTCGGCGAGCCGACGGCCGGCCTGCTGCGAATACGACACGCCGTTGCCGCCGTAGCCGAGCGCGTAGTACACGGATTGCCGCGGATCGGGCTGGCACACGCGCGGCATCATGTCGTGACTCACGTCGACCCAGCCCCACCACGAGTAATCGATCTCGACGCCGCGCAGCGCCGGAAACTTGCGCGCCATGCCTTCCTTCAGCAAATCGAGGTGGCGCGGGTTCGGCGCATCGTCGCCGGTGATCGCGCTGCGGCTGCCGATCTGCAGCCGGCGATCGGGCAGGAAACGATAGTAGAAGCGCAGCGTGCGCGTGTCGGTCAGCACCTGCGTCGTGCGGAAGTTGCACGCATCGATCTCGGCGTCGGTCAGCGGCCGCGTGACCATCGAATTCGACAGGATCGGCATCACCTTGCTGCGCAGCGACGGATGCAGCGTCTGCGCGGTGTACGCGCCGGTCGCGATGCCGACCGCGCGAGCCCGCACCACGCCGCCCGGCGTGC
The DNA here is from genome assembly GCF_015712215.1 of Burkholderia sp. 9779_493. Classification (NCBI taxonomy): domain Bacteria; kingdom Pseudomonadati; phylum Pseudomonadota; class Betaproteobacteria; order Burkholderiales; family Burkholderiaceae; genus Burkholderia; species Burkholderia sp. 9779_493. Next base: position 126,767 of record NZ_JACCQA010000010.1, on the reverse strand, counting down.
GCAGGTGGTGCACGCCGTCGATCGTCTCGAAGCCGAGCACGGGGCTGCTCGTATGCACCTTCGCGCCGGCTTCGCGTGCGAGACGCAGGTAGCCGAACGCGAGTTTCAGCGCATGGATGCCGATGCCTTCCGGCTCGTGCAGCGCGCCGGCCGCCTCGTGGTCGTTGATGAATTCGCGGCGGAACGTCTCCGCGCTCAGCAGTTCGGACGGATAGCCGAACACGTCCTTCCACACCTTCGCCTCGGCCGCGAGCTTCGCCATGATGCGCGGGCGATGCGCGATCAGGAAATGGCCGCCCGGCTGCGGATCGCAGTCGATTTCCGATACGAGCGACTTGAAGTGCTCGAAGCCTTCGAGAATCTCGTCGTGCATCTTCAGCGCGACGTCCTTGCCCCAGCGCTCGATCCACTGCGAGCGCGACAGCCGGCCCGACGCGTTCTGCCCCTGCCCGCCGTTGCGGCTGCTGCAGCCCCAGCTGGTGCGGTTGGCCTCGAGCACGACGGCCTTGATGCCGTGATCCCGCGCGAGGCACAGCGCGGTCGCGAGGCCCGTATAGCCGGCGCCGATGATCGCGACGTCGACGTCGAGATCGCGCGTGACGGGGCCGTCGTCGGCCGGCGGAGTGCCGGCCGTCGCGACCCAGTAGGTCGGCGCGTATTGCTTGCCGCAGCCGGGGCCTGGCGACACGAGCGGATCGTAGGTCGGGTCGTAACGCGTGTCGTTCGGCCGGCCGCCGGCGAAGCCGCTCGTGGTGCGTTCGATGGAAGGGGTCGACATGGTCAGCCCTCCGTTGCGGGCATGCCCGTTGCGCCGCAACCGGCGCGCGAGGCGATTCGACTGACTGATGCGGGGCGCGTGTCCGCCGCGCGGGCGGATGCTGCCGACTGCCTGTTGGTCATGCCTGTCTCCTGATCGTTCTCTTCGGGTCGATCGTGTGCAGATGCTTCCATGCGGCGATCTGTCGAGGAAAGTGTAGGCAGGCCGATTTACCGCAGGTAGGGCCAGTGGGCCGGATTCGCTTGGACCAGCGCCTGGGCCGGCAGTCAGGCCAGCGCGCCGGCCGCCTGGCGGCCGGCAACGCGGAGCGACCGGTGGCGCGCGGCCAGCGCGAACGCGAGGCCGCCGGCGCCCCGGCGCCGATACGACCCCGCACACCACCGCCCGCCCGGCGCGGGCGTCACGTCGCGCGTACCGCGACGCCGGCCACGCCGCCGCGTTTCTCGATCGCCCGCGCGGACACGATCGACAGGAGTGCAGACAACATCACGTAAACCCCGACGAGCCACGGCGCGCCGCCGTTCGCACGCAGCAGCGCGGTCGCGACGATCGGCGTGAGGCCGCTCGCGAAGATGCCCGACACCTGGTAGACGAACGAAATGCCCGTGTAACGCACGTTCGCGTCGAACAGCTCCGCGAACAGCGCGGCCTCCGGCCCGTACGCCATCGCATAGAAGATCCCGAACGGAATCACCAGCGCGAGCCACACGGCGAGCAGGTTCGTCGACTGCGTCTGCAGCAGCCAGAACGCGGGCAGCACCGACAGCCCGCACAGCGTCGCGCCCCACCGGTACACGCGCGCACGGCCGAGCCGGTCCGACAGGCTGCCGAACACGGGGATGAACCCGCACATCACGACGGCCGCGCTCATCACGCCGAGCAGCGCGTCGCCGCGCGAGATCGACAGGTTGCGCGTCATGTAGCCGATCGAGAACACCGCGAACACGTTGAAGAACACGCCGTCGATATAGCGCGCGCCCATCCCGAGCAGGATCGCCTGCCGGTAGTTGCCGAGCAGCTCGACCACCGGCAGCTTCGTGTCGCGCCGCTGACGCTTGAGCGCGACGAACTCGGGCGTGTCGGCCACGCGCGTGCGGATGTAGAAGCCAACCGCGACGAGCAGCAGCGACGCCGCGAACGCGACGCGCCAGCCCCATGCGAGGAACGCGGCGTCCGGCAGCGCGCGCGACAGCCCGGCGACGACGCCGGCCGCGAGACACAGCCCGATCGCGAGACCGATCTGCGGCAGGCTCGCATACAGTCCGCGCCGGTGCGGCGGCGCGTATTCGTATGCCATCAGCACCGCGCCGCCCCACTCGCCGCCGAGGCCGATCCCCTGCAGCACGCGCAGCGTCAGCAGCAGCACGGGCGCCCACATGCCGATCTGCGCGTAGGTCGGCAGGAACGCGACGCCGGCCGTCGACACGCCCATGATCAGCATCGTCAGGATCAGCGCCGACTTGCGCCCGACGCGGTCGCCGAGATGGCCGAACAGCAAGCCGCCGAGCGGCCGCGTGACGAAGCCGACCGCGAACGTCGCATACGCGAGCATGGTCGACACGAACGCGTCGCCGGACGGAAAGTACTGCTTGTCGAACACGATGCCGGCGACCACGCCGTACAGGAAAAAGTCGTACCACTCGACGGTCGCGCCGATCACGCTGGCCGCGGCCACGCGTCGGACGACCCGGGAATCGATTGCCATGCGAGCTTCTCCAGGTAAGGATGCGCCGCAACCTGCCCCGACGCCGTGCCGGCGGGGGCATCGATGAGCGCGCGGCGGCCGTCCGGGCGCAGGAGCACGGGCCGCGCGGGCACTGCGCGCTACGCGAGCGCCTCGGCGGCCGGCGCGACGCTGCGGTCGCGATCGGCCTCGCGCGCGTCCTCGAGGATCATGTCGGACGCCTTCTCGGCGACCATCACGATCGGCACGTTGGTATTGCCCGATACGAGCGTCGGCATGATCGAGCAGTCGACCACGCGCAAGCCGCGCGTCCCATACACGCGCAGCCGCTCGTCGACGACCGCGAGCGGATCGCTCGCGACGCCCATTTTCGCGGTGCCGGACGGATGGAAGATCGTCTGTCCGTACTCGCGGCAGAACTCGAGCAGCTCGTCGTCCGTCTGCGCGTCCGCGCCGGGCCGCACCTCACGCTTCATCAGCGGCGCCATCGGCTCGGCGGCCGCGACACGGCGCGCGAAGCGCACGCCGGCCACCGTCGTGCGGCGGTCGCGCTCGGTGTCGAGATAGTTCGGCTGGATCGACGGCGCGTCGCGCGCATCGTCGGTCCGAATCCGTACGGTCCCGCGCGATTCGGGCCGCAACTGGCAGATCGAGTACGTGCAGCCGGGAAACGGATGCACGCTGCCGCCCGCCGAGTCGGCCGACAGCGTCGAGAAATGGAACTGGATGTCGGGCGTCGCCGATTCGTCCGGCAACGCGCGGCAGAACATCCCGCCCTGATTGATCCCGATCGCGAGCGGGCCGCCTCGGAACAGCGCCCATTGCAGCCCCATCTTCGCGCGGCCGACCCACGAATGCAGCTCGTCGTTGGTCGTGATCGGCTTCGTCACCTCGTAGATCAGCCGTACCTGCAGATGATCCTGCAGGTTCTCGCCGACGCCCTTCCGATCGGCCACGACCGCAATCCCGTGCCGGTCCAGCAGCGCGGCGGGCCCGACGCCCGACACCTGCAGCAATTGCGGCGACTGCAGCGCGCCGGCCGCGAGGATCACCTCGCGCAGCGCGCGCACCTCGTGCACCTTGCCGTGCTGCACGTAGCGCACGCCGGACGCCTGCGCGCCGTCGAACAGCACCTTCAGCGCCTGCGCGTCGGTCTCGACGTGCAGGTTCGGCCGTCCGCGCGCGGGCTTCAAGTACGCGACCGCGGTCGAGCAGCGCAGGCCGTTGCGCGTCGTCAGCTGGTAGTAGCCGACTCCCTCCTGGTCGCCCGTGTTGAAGTCGTCGACCGTGCGCACGCCGAGCCGGTTCGACGCGGCGACGAACGCATCGACGAGTTCGTGCCGCTGCCGGATCGCCGACGCCCACAGCGGGCCGCCGGTGCCGCGCGTCGGGCCTTCGCCGAGCGTGTTGTGTTCGAGCCGCCGGAAATACGGCAGACAGTCGCGCCAGCTCCAGCCGCGATTGCCGAGCGCGGCCCAGTGGTCGTAGTCCTGCTGCTGCCCGCGCACGTAGATCAGCCCGTTGATCGAGCTGCAGCCGCCGAGCGTGCGGCCGCGCGGCCAGTACAGGCGGCGGTTGTGCATGTTCGGATCGGGATCGGTATGAAAGCCCCAGTTGTACACCGGGTGGAACATCGTCTTGCCATAACCGATCGGCACGTGGATCCACATGTAGTTGTCGGCGGGGCCCGCCTCCAGCAGGCACACCGTATGGCGGCCGCCGTCGGACAGCCGGTTGGCGAGGACGCAACCGGCCGATCCTGCGCCGACCACGACATAGTCGAAGCTGCGTGTCATTCCGTGTCTCCGTTCCGGGGTATGCGAAAAATCCGGTATGTTTTGTCCAAATTTATTGAGCACACGGACCACGTACAAGCCGATTTATTGTCCACGCCGCGAATGTGGTACAAAAACCGTTCAATTCGTTTCATTTCTCTCGCACACACCATCCCGGGACGCACGCCGATCCCGACGGAGGAGACACATGCGCGACACCGCCCCCGCGCCGCCCGACGGCGCGCCCGCCGACGATGCGCGCGTGCTGCGCGCGCTCGCCGTGCTGGAAGCGCTGGCCGCGGCCGGACAGCCGTACACGCTGTCGCAGCTCGCCGCACGGCTGCACATCCCGAAGGCGACGCTGCTGCGCCTGATCGAATCGCTCGAAACGCGCGGCTACGTGATCCACATGCCCGACTCGCGCGGCCACGACCGCGGCATCGCGCTCGGCCCGCGCGCCGCGCAGTTCGCGCTCGCGGCGCTGTCGAACAACACGTTTACGCGCGGTTGCCGGTCGGTGCTGCGCACGCTCGTCGACGTGCTCGGCGAGACCTGCAACCTCACCGCGCTCGACGGCGACACGGTGCTGTACGTCGAACGCGTCGAGACCACCGAACCGCTGCGGCTCGAGATGCGGCCCGGCATGCGCGTGCCGCTGCATTGCACGGCGAGCGGCAAGCTGTTCCTGTCGCAGATGAATGCGCTGGAGCGCAACGCGCTGCTCGCGCGGCTCACGTTGCAGAAGATGACCTACCGGACGCTGACCGATGCGCAATTGCTCGCGGCCGAGCTCGACCGGCTGGCCGCGCGCGGCGTCGGCATCGACAACGAGGAATTCGTACGCGGAATGGTGGCCGTCGCGGTGCCGGTGAAGGATGCGGCGAGCGGTCGCGTGCTCGCGGCGCTCGCCGTGCATGCACCGACCGCGCGCGCGACGCTCAACGATCTGCTGGAGAACGTGCAGAAGATGCGCGACGCGGCCACGCGGCTCGCGCCGCTGCTGCATGCGACTGAAGGCGCGTCGCCGGGTTGATGCGGCCGCGCGCGCTCGTGCCTGCGCGCGGTCGCGCGCTCATGCGAGGTGGTAGCGCAGCCAGAAGGTTTCGCGGCATGCGTTGTCGAACGTCAGCCGCGACGGATTGATCGGCTGCGCATCGGGATGGCGCAGCACGTCGTAGTCGATCCAGCATTCGGCGCACAGCAGGTCGGACGGCGCGCGGTCCTGCTCGACCGAGCGGCGCACGATCGCGCCGTTGTCGAAACGGTATTCGGTTTCGTCGCGCGTGACCTCGACGTCGTCGTCGGTCCAGCGGTCGTGCGACGTGGCGTGCGACACGATCTGCACCGGGCCGGCGAGCCCGTGGATCGCGGCGACATAGGAGATGAGCTTGTCCATGGCGAGGCGGCGAACTGGCGGATGGCGCGCTTCGCGCCGCGCATGCGGCGCGAAGCGGCCCGAGCGGCGAGTATAGCCGCGGGCCGAAGATCTTGCGGCCGGCGGGGTTTCGCGCGCTACGCGTCCAGCGCGAGCAACGCGAACGTCGCGAGCCAGTGCTCGCCCATGTAATCGCCGGCCACGTGCGCGAGCGCGCTCGCGAGATGCCGGTCGGCCGCGTCGAGCAGCTTCGCGCGCCGCGCATCGCCTTCCGGCAGCGCGCCGGCCAGCGAACGCTGGCACCATGCACGGCTCAGGTTCAGCCCGTCGAGGTGTGCGATCTTGCCGTCGCTGCGATCGCTGACGGTCGCCGGCTGGAACAGCGTCGCCGGCTCGCCGCGCGCGAGGTCGGGCAAAAAGCGCGCGAACCAGCCGTCGAACTCGGCGGCCGGCAGCACGCGCCGCATCAGCTCGGCCTCCATCAGCGCGGGCGACAGGAATTCGTCGCCGGACGGCTCCCACGCCTGGCACGCGACATCGTTCAGGTACCAGCGCTTCGCGGTATCGACGATCAGCGCCGCGAGCCCGTCGCGCTGCGTATCGCGCGCGAAATCGAGCGCGAGCGCCAGCGCGAACGCGGTGTTGAAGTGCGTGCCGACGCGCAGCGGATAAGTCGCCTTCGGCAGAAATGTCTCGAAGCGCGACACGAACAAATCGGCCAGCGGCGCCATCGTCTTCGCCCAGCGCGCGGCCTGCGGCAACACGCCCTTCAGCGCGAGCCGCTCGAGCTGCGCGGATAGCGCGAGCAGCCACGCCCAGCCGTACGGCCGCTCGAAGCCGCTGTTGTGCGGCAGCGCGAGATACGCGCGCTCGCCGGCGACGTTCGCGTCGGTGAAATGCGCGTCGACGATCGCGACGATGCGCTCGGCCTCCGGCAGTGCCGGGTAGCGTTCGAGCACGCGCAGCACGAGCCAGTAGCCGTGCACGCACGAATGCCAGTCGTAGCTGCCGTAGAAGATCGGGTGCAATGCGCGCGGGCCCTGCACGTCGTGCGGCCCTTCGAGCGCATGCGTGAGCTTGTTCGGATATTCGCGGGTCAGGTGCGCGAGCGCGAGCGACGCGAATTTCGAAGCGAGTTCGGGGGTGAGTCGGTCGGTCATGAGCATCTCTCGTCCATCGAATCAGAAGCGGAATACGAACGCGTACATCAGCAGCGTGTTCACGGCCAGCAGCAGCACGGCCGTCGGCCACTGCGCCTTGATCACGCCGTTCTTGTCCTTCAGTTCGAGCAGCGCCGCGGGCACGATGTTGAAGTTCGCGGCCATCGGCGTCATCAGCGTACCGCAGAAGCCGCTCAGCATCCCGATCGCGCCCATGATCGCCGGATTGCCGTGGAACTGGTGGACGATCAGCGGCAGGCCGATGCCGGCCGTCATCACCGGAAACGCGGCGAAGCCGTTACCCATGATCATCGTGAAGAGCGCCATGCCGACCGTATAGGCCGCGACCACCGCGAACGGCGAATCGATCGGCACCCACTCCTTCACGAGCCCCGACACCACGCCGCCGACGCCCGCCACCGCGAACAATGCGCCGAGCGCCGCGAGCATCTGCGGCAGGATCGCGGCCCAGCCGACCGCGTCCATCGTGTGGCGTGCTTCCTTCAGCGCATGCACGGGCGAATCGCGCAGCATCGCGAGCGCGACGACGAACGCGACGATCGTGCCGAGCACGAGCGAGATCAGCGTCACGCTCTTCGACTCGACGAACGGCACGCTCTTCAACGCGAACGTGCCGATCAGCGTGACGACCGGAATCAGCAGCGCGGGCAGGAACAGCCGGTTGCCGAAGCGCTGCGCGAGCGTCTCGCGCCGCACGGCCGCCGCTTCGCCGGCCTCGTCGGACTGGCCGCGGCCGAGCTTGCCGGAGCCGGCGATCACCGCGAGCGCGATCGCGAGGCAGCCCGTCACGACATGCGGCAGCAGCGCGCCGAACAGGAACGTGACCGCGTAGATCGCCCAGAACGCGAAATTGACGACGCGCCGCGGGTTCGTGCGGTCCGTCAGGTTGAAATACGCGAACGCGGCGAACATCAGTCCCGCGAGCGTGTACAGCGATTCGAGGCCGATCATCGCGCGCCCTCCTGCTTCACCAGGCCGAAGCCGCGCGCGAGCCGGCGGTCGAGCAGCGCGAGGCGCGTGCAATGGATCAGCAGCGCGGCGATCGCGGTCGGGATCGCCCACACCGACAGGTGCAGCGGCTCGATGGACAGGCCGTTCTGTTCGAGAAAGCCCTTGATCAGCAGGATCGACTGGATCGCGATGAAGATGTCCTCGCCGAAGAACACGGCGACGTTGTCGGCGCCCGACGCATGCGCGCGGATCTGCTGGCGCACCGACTCGGGCAGCTCGCCGTGCCGGCTGACCGCGGCGGCCTCGGCCATCGGCGCGATCAGCGGCCGCACCATCTGCGCGTGGCCGCCGAGCGACGTGAGGCCGAGCGCGGCCGTCGCCTGGCGCAGCACGAAGTACAGCATCAGCACGCGGCCCGTGGTGGCCGCCTGCACCCGCGAGATCATCCGCTTCGCCTGCTCCTTGAGCCCGTTGCGCTCGAGCAGCGCGATCACCGGCAGCGTGAGCCAGATCAGCCCCATGTAGCGGTTCTCGGTGAACGCCTTGCCGAACGCGCTGACGATGTCGACGAGATTCAGCCCGCCCGCCAGCCCCGTCGCGAGCCCCGCGATCGTGACCACCAGCAGCGCATTGAAGCGCAGCGCGAAGCCGATCACGACGATCGGCACCCCAATCAGCACCAGCATTTCCCCTCCTTGTGTCTGGACGTGCGGCACGTCGGCCACGCGCGGCCGGCCCGGTTTGCATCGGGCTCGGACGGCGAAATCTAACACGAGACTTTATCGATAAAAAGTCGACAATTTGCCGGTTCGGGTAAACGTTGAAGCCGACGGACACCGTGCCCGCGCCGTGTGTCGGCCACATTTCATCGGACGAATCGGGCGGGCCGGCCGGCGCGCGTGGCGCGGGCCCGGGACGCCGACTACACTGAAAAGCATCGGCAACGTACGGGAGAGCCGCCATGATTGACGTATTCCAGACCATCGGCAGCCGCGCGTTCTCCGCCCATCTGGCGAAGGACGGGATGGTGACGCTGATGGAGCAACGCCAGGAAGTCGACCGCGTGACGCTCGCGACCGCCTATGCCGCGCTCGTCGAGGAAGCCGAGCAGGAAGACGACCTGCTCGACGCGACGGTCGAAGGGATGATGCGCGCGCTGATCCAGGGCTACGCGCGCAGCCATTGACGACGCGGCGGCGCGTCCCCGCGTGCCGCCGGCGACCCGGTCGCGACCGCTACGCGGCCGGCGTGCCCGCGCCCATGCCGAACCACCGGCCCTCGCGCAGTTGCCGGTAGTCGGCCTGCGTGAAGATTTGCAGCAGATTCGCCACCGCGCCGTGGCTGGCGCGATCGCGCTCCGTCATGAAGGCTTCGACCTCGTCGCGGCCGGCAAACAGGATCGTGCCGAAATAGCGCGCGCGTTCCGCGTCGGAGAGGTTCGTCCCGCTCAACTGGTACGGATGGTGAAGCGCCGCGAACAGGAAGTAGTAGCGCTCGGCATCGTCGCGCAGCACGCGCACCGCATCGGGTTCGACCGGAAAATCGCGGTAGAACGACGCGTGTCCGCTCTCGATGTAGATCCGGTACAGCAAACGGCCGTCCTGCTCGATCACGATCGGCGCATGCGGGTTGCGGCTGACGAGTACGGTATGGGGCGCGGTCATCCGGCTCCCTCCTTTCTTTTTTGTCGATGCCGACACGGTAACATGCGGACTTTCACGGCCGGTCCGGGCAGGATCGACCGGCCCGCTTGCGGGCAATGCCGCACGGCCATAGAGGAAACGCACTGAAACGGCATCATGCGCACATTTTTCGATTGCCGCCGCCCGCGCCGCATGACAGCATTCGGGCGTCGCCAACCGAAAAGAATGCCGCGCCGTCCGGCCGCCGATGCCGCCCGGCAGCGCCGAACAGGCTACGCCCTTCCATGAACCCGGCCCACCTCCAACACTACGAACCGACCGGAGAATTCCGCTTGTGAACATCGGCATCGTCAACGACCTCCCGCTTGCCGTCGAGGCGATGCGCCGCGCGATCGCGCGACGGCCCGAGCACCGCGTGCTGTGGGTCGCGACCGACGGCGCGCAGGCCGTCGAACTGTGCGCCGCGCAGCCGCCCGACATCGTGCTGATGGACCTGATCATGCCGAAATTCGACGGGATCGAAGCGACGCGGCGGATCATGCGCTCCGAACGACCATGCGCGATCCTGATCGTGACGAGCTGCATCGGCGCGAACGCGTGGCGCGTGTTCGAGGCGATGGGCGCCGGCGCGCTCGACGCGGTCGACACGCCGCGGCTCGGCGACGGCGCGGCCGGCGACACGACGAAACTGCTGCTCGCGAAGATCGACCAGATCGGCCGCCTGCTCGACGCGCCGGGCGGCCCGCGCATCGCCGGCACGGCCGCGCGCAACGGCGGCGGCCCGCTGGTCGCGATCGGCGCATCGGCCGGCGGCCCCGGCGCGCTCGCGTCGATCCTCGGTAGCCTGCCCGCCGATTTCAATGCGCCGATCGTGATCGTGCAGCACGTCGATCGCGCGTTCGCCGAAGGCATGGCGCAATGGCTCGACGGCCAGACCCGGCTCGCCGTGCGCGTCGCCCGCGAAGGCGACCGCCCGCAGCCGGGCGTCGCGCTGCTCGCCGCGACCGACGATCACCTGCGCATCACGCGCGCCGGCACGCTCGAATACACGCGGGAGCCGGCCGCCACGCCGTATCGTCCGTCGGTCGACGTGTTCTTCAACAGCCTGACCGAGCACTGGCCCGGCCGCGTGATCGGCGTGCTGCTGACGGGGATGGGCCGCGACGGCGCGATCGGCCTGAAGGCGCTGCGGATGAAGGGCTACCATACGATCGCGCAGGACGAGGCGACCAGCGCGGTATACGGGATGCCGAAGGCGGCCGCGACGCTCGGCGCGGCGCGTGCGATCCTGCCGCTCGGGCGCATCGCGGGCGAACTGGCGGCGCTCGCACGGATCTGAGCCCGACGATGACCGTCCGCAACACCCATGCCCGCCCTTGCAACGACCGCAACAACCCGCATCGACCATGACGATTGACCTGACTCGCCCGCCCGGCGGCCCGACCGCGTCGCCCGCCGACGTGCCGGCGATGGTGCTGCTGGTCGACGACCAGACGATCGTCGCGGAAGCCGTGCGGCGCGCGCTCGTCGACGAGGAAGGCATCGACTTCCACTACTGCCCGCGCTCGGACGACGCGATGGCCACCGCGATCGAGACGCGCCCGACCGTGATCCTGCAGGACCTCGTGATGCCGGGCACCGACGGGCTGAGCCTCGTCAAGGCGTACCGCGCGAATCCGGCGATGCGCGACGTGCCGATCATCGTGCTGTCGACGCAGGAGGAACCGGTGATCAAGAGCGCCGCGTTCGCGTCCGGCGCGAACGACTACCTGGTCAAGCTGCCCGATCGCATCGAGCTCGTCGCGCGCATCCGCTACCATTCGCGCTCGTACCTGAACCTGCTGCAGCGCGACGAAGCCTATCGCGCGCTGCGGCAATCGCAGCAGCAACTGCTCGAGGCCAATCTCGAACTGCGGCGCCTCACGCATTCCGACGGCCTGACCGGACTGTCGAACCGGCGCTATCTCGACGAATACCTGGCCGCCGAGTGGCGGCGCGGCACGCGCGAGCGCAGCGAGCTGTCGCTGCTGATGATCGACGTCGACAACTTCAAGCTGTACAACGACACGTACGGTCACGTGTCGGGCGACAGCGTGCTCAAGCAGATCGCGTCGACGATCGAGCGCTGCCTCGGGCAGTCGGGCGATCTCGCGGCGCGCTTCGGCGGCGAGGAATTCGCGGTCGTGATGCCGGCCACGTCGCCGGGCGCCGCGCGGCTGCTCGGCGAGAAGATCCGGCTCGCGGTCGAGGCACTGCGGCTGCGGCACGCGCATTCGTCGACCGGCAACCACACCGTGACGATCAGCATCGGCGGCGCGAGCATCGTGCCCGCGCCCGGCCTGCCGACGACCCTGCTGATCGAGGCGGCCGACCGCGCGCTCTATCGCGCGAAGCACGAAGGCAAGAACCGGGTCGAGATCGATCGGTCGTCGACGCCGCCGGGCAGCGGCGGGTTCGACGCGCACTGACGCGCACTGACGCACACCAACGGGTACGACCGGCGCGCGCGCCGCGCTCAGGCCGCGCCGAGCCGGCGCGCGTAGTCGCTCGCCTCCAGCGGGCGGCTGAACAGATAGCCCTGCTGCATGTCGCAGCCGATCTGCTGCAGGAACCACGACTGCGCCTGCGTCTCGACGCCTTCGGCCGTGACCTTCATCCCGAGCGAATGCGCCATCGCGACGACCGCCTGCGTGATCGCGACCGAGTCGTGATGATCGGGCACGCCCGACACGAACGAGCGGTCGACCTTCAGGTTGTGCAGCGGAAAGCGCTTCAGGTACGCGAGCGACGAATAGCCGGTGCCGAAATCGTCGACCGAAATCCGCACGTTCATGTCCGTGAGCGCTTCGAGCATCGGCAGCACGGTGTCCGTGTCGTTCATCAGCACGCCTTCGGTGATTTCCAGTTCGAGCGCGGACGGGTCGAGCCGCGTTTGCGCGAGACAGCGGCCGACCGATTCGACGAGCCCTTCGTGAAACTGCCGCGGCGACAGGTTGACGGCCAGCATCAGGTCCGGCGCGATCGTGCGGCGCCATTCGGCCGCCTGCCGGCACGCGGTTTCGAGCACCCACTGGCCGATCGCGACGATCAGCCCCGTGTCTTCCGCGACCGGAATGAACTCGGCCGGCGACATCGGCCCGAGCTCGGGGCTCGTCCAGCGCAGCAGCGCCTCGGCGCCGACCGTGCGGCCGCTGCGCGCATCGACGACGGGCTGATACGCGAGCCGCAGCATGTCCGACGCGAGTGCGCGCCGCAGCGACTGCTCGATCGCGAAGCGGCGCTGCAGCCGCAGGTTGAGCTGCGCGGTGAAGAACGTGAAGTGGTTGCGGCCGCGCTGCTTCGCGTCGTACATCGCCGAATCGGCGTTGCGCATCAGCGTCACGGCATCGTCGCCGTCGCGCGGCGCGACGCTGATGCCGATCGATACGCCGAGCCAGTATTCGTTGTTCGCGATCGCGAACGGCTTCGCGATCGCGTCGATGACCTCGCGGGCGAGCACCGCGAGACGCTCGGGATCGTCGCAGTCGTCGACGAGGATCACGAACTCGTCGCCGCCGACCCGCGTGAGCGCGTAGCGGTCCGCGCAGGCCGAGAGCCGCGCCGCGACGCTGCGCAGCAGCGCATCGCCCGCGTCGTGGCCGGCCGTGTCGTTGACCTTCTTGAAGCCGACCAGATCGATGAACAGGATCGCGACGCGCGCGGGCCCGGTCGCCGCATCGTGCACGCCGAACAGCTCGCGCATGCGATCGCCGAGCCAGCGACGGTTGTACAGGCCCGTCAGCGCATCGCGGGTCGCCATGTAGCGCAGCTGCTGCTGTGCTTCGCGCACGGGGCCGATGTCGTTGAACGACACGAGCACCGAGTCGGCCCGCGTCTCGCCCGGCCGCACGATCGGCACCGCGTTGCCGCGCACCCAGATGATGTCGCCGTCCGCGAGACCGAAGCCGACCGTGTAGTCGAGCATCGGCGTGGCCGTCTCGAGCGCACGCCGGCTCGGCCAGTCGCGCGGCTCGATCGGCGTGCCGTCCTCGCGCAGCTTGCGCAGGATCACCGTCGACAGCCGGCGGCCGACGAGTTCGCCCTTCACGCGCATCATCCGGTTCGCGCTCGGATTGCTCGCGATCACGACGCCCTCGCGCGATATGACGAGGATGCCCTCGCTCAGGCTGTTGACGACGAGCCGGTGATGCTCCTCGCTGTGCGCGAGCTGTCGCGCGATCCGGTCCTGGTGCACCGCGAGTCCGACGCTGTTGCCGATATCGCGCAACAGCGCGGTTTCCTCGTCGCTCGGCCGGCACGGCCAGTGGTGATAGACGGCGAATGCGCCGAGCACGATGCCCGCATCGTCGAGGAACGGCACCGACCAGCACGCGCGCAGGCCCAGCGGCAATGCGATGGCGCGGTAGTCGGCCCACAGCGGATCGGTTTCGATGTCCTCGACGGCGACCATCCGGCGCTCGTACATCGCGGTGCCGCACGAGCCGGCCGCGGGCCCGATCGTCGCGCCGTCGATCGCCGCGCTGTACTGCGCGGGCAGCGACGGCGCCGCGCCGACGCGCACGTGCACGCCGTCCGTATCGAGCAGCAGGATCGTGCACGACGCGCCGTCGCCGAGCAAAGTCTCGGCACGCCGGCAAACTTCGACCAACAGTTCCGGCAGCGGCGTGTTGCGCGTGATCAGTCTCAGTACGCTCTGCTCGGATGCGAGCACTTCCGCGGCGAGCCCGATGCTGTAGCGAGAACTTTGCGGTTCGGTATTCAAGATGAATCCTGCCGTCTGTCCGACCGGGTCTGATGCGCCCGATTCGTTATCGATATTTCGTGCCTTTTCGTGCCCTGTCCCGCCCCGGGTTTACGCCGATGCCCGGTGCGCCCCGTTTGCGCGCCGAGCCAGGGCGCGCCGAAATGTATTTAACACCAATCCGTGACAGCCGGCGTGCCTGCTTGCATCAGGGGATACGCTCGGTTGCCGCGCGGCTCGCACCGGCGGCGACCGGATCGCCGATCGGTTGCTGCAGCGCACGAAGGCCGCGCGCGCCTTCTCCGACAACGATCCGTCAGAATGTGTCCGCACCCTGCCCCGCTGCCGGCCGGTCGTCCGCGCCGGAATGCGCGCCCGTCACCGCCTTCAGCGCGTCGATCGCGGCGGCGACCGATGCGCTCGCGGGCGCCGCATACAGCGCGCCGACCGTCTCCGGCATCGTCGACAGCTTCAGCGGCAGCCGGCCGACGCGCTCGCCGGCCCGCGCGGCGAGGTCGAACGCACGGGCCGACTGCACGAACAGGCACGGCGACTGGTCGGCGACCGCGCGATTGGTCTGCCACGACACCGACTCCATCAGCACGGCCGGCGGCGCCAGGCCCGCCTTAGCGAACTCGGCGTCGAGCGCCGTGCGCGCGGGCGAACCCGACGGCGGCGCGATCCACGGAAACGCGGCCGCGTCGCGCCAGCCGATCCGTGCGCGCCCGAGCAACGGATGGCGCGGCCCGCACACGACGATCATGTCATCGCGGTACAGCGGCGCGACGGCGAGCCCCGCGCTCAACGCCGACGCGTCGAGCCGGCACACGAGCAGGTCGAGCTCGTGGCGCTGCGCCTGCGCGAGCATCCGGTCGAGCGTGTCTTCCCGCACGTTGAGCTGCACGGGGCGGCCGGCTTCCCGCAGCCACGCGAGCGCGCCCGGAATCAGTTGCGGCGCCATGTTCGGCAGCAGGCCGATCGACACCGGGCGGCCTGCGCCGGTGCGCAACGCGTCGAACGCGGGCGCGACGCCGCGCATGTCGGTCAGCACGCGGCCGATGCATTCGAGCAGCGCATCGCCGTACGCCGTCGGCGCGACCCGCCGCGACGTACGCTCGAACAGCGGCAGCCCGAGCGACTCTTCGAGCTCGCGCAGCCACTTCGACAGCGCCGGCTGCGTGATCGACGCGGCCTCGGACGTGCGCGCGAAGCTGCGCGTGCGGCCGAGCGTGTCGAGCGTTTCCATGTCGCGCACGCGCAGCCGGCGCAGCGCCTGCGCGATGCGCCGCTCGTGGGCCGGCGCGCCGGGCGGCGCGAGCAGGTCCGGTCGCGTGCGGCCGGCCGGGCCGCGGGGGTCGAGGGTCACGGGCGTCTCCGTCATTCATGTTCGGCAGGTTATCGATCGACCCTGATCTTTCATCGATCGATACGCGATCCTGCCGCATAGTCGTCGGCATGAAAACCCCCGGCACGAGCCGGCATGACAGGAGACAGCCGACGTGAAAGACGATCAGGACACCCCCGCCACCGAACCCACCGCGCGACGCCAGTTCCTCAAGCTGGCCGGTGCGGCCGTCGCGTCGGCCGGCTTCGGCGCCGATGCGCTGGCCGCGAACCCGGCACCGGCCGCCCCGGCTGCCGGCACCGGAACGGTCGCCGCCGTCGATCCGGCGCCGGCCTTGCGCGGCGCCACCACCGCGCCTGCCGCGCCGCCCGCCGGCTACAACATCCTGTTCATCCTGACCGATCAGGAACGCCATTTCGACCGCTGGCCGTTCCCCGTGCCCGGCCGCGAAGCGCTGCGCCGCGACGGCCTCACCTTCATGCACCACCAGATCGCCGCATGCGTGTGCTCGCCGTCGCGTTCGACGGTCTACACGGGCCAGCACATCCAGCACACCGGCGTGCTCGACAACGCAGGCCTGCCCTGGCAAAAGGACATGTCGCCGGACATTCGCACGGTCGGCCACATGCTGCGCGACGCCGGCTACTACGCCGCGTATCTCGGCAAGTGGCACCTGAGCGCGTCGATGCACGAAACCGCGAGCCCGTACACGGCGCCCGTGGCCGACTACAACCGCACGATCCGCGCGTACGGCTTCGACGACTATTTCGGCGTGGGTGACCTGATCGGCATGGTTCGCGGCGGCTACCAGTACGACGGGCTCACGGCGGAGGCCGCGGTGAGCTGGATGCGCAACCATGCGCCGCGCCTCGCGCAGGACGGCAAGCCGTGGTTCCTCGCGGTGAATCTCGTGAACCCGCACGACGCGATGTTCGTGAACACCGACACGCACGGCTCGACGGTGCAGGACGCCAACCACCCGATGCTCGGCAACGCGCCGCCGCCGAACGATGCGCTGTATCGCACGTCATGGCGCGACGTGCCGCTCGCCGCGTCCCGGCGGCAGCCGTACGACGAGCCGGGGCGGCCACCCGCGCACGGCATGTTCAACGCCGCGCATGCGAATCTCGTCGGACGCTACCCGTTCACCGACGAACGCGTACGCCTCTATCAGGACAACTACTTCAACTGCATCCGCGATTGCGACACGCACGTCGTACGCCTGCTGCAGACGCTGCAATCGCTCGGCCTCGACGAACGCACGATCGTCGTGATGACGGCCGACCACGGCGACCACGTCGGCGCGCACCAGCTCGTCGGCAAGGGCGCGGCGGCCTACCAGCCGCAGAATCACGTGCCGCTCGTGATCCGCCATCCCGCGTATCCGGGCGGCATGCAGTGCGATGCGCTGACGTCGCACATCGACATCGCGCCGACGCTGCTCGGACTCACCGGCCTCGACGATGCGCGGCTCGCGACGATCCGCGGCAGCGCGCTGAAGGGGCACGACCTCACGCGCTGGCTCGCGAAACCGGCGGACGCGCAACGGCACGCAGCGCGCGACGCGACGCTGTTCAACTACGCGATGCTGCTGTACTACGACAGCGAATGGATGCTGAAGGAACTCGGCACGCTGCGGCAGAAAGGCGTGCCGGAGGACGAACTGCTGCGCCGCGCGCTCGCGCAGCAGCCGGATTTCCGGTTGCGCGGCACGATCCGCAGCGTGTTCGACGGCCGCTACCGCTTCACGCGCTATTTCTCGCCGCTCGAATTCAACCGGCCCACGACGCTCGACGCGCTGTTCGCGCGCAACGACGTCGAGCTGTTCGACGTCGCGAGCGACCCGGGCGAGATGCGCAATCTCGCGATCGACCGCAAGCGGCACGGCGAGCTGCTGCTCGCGATGAACGGCCGCCTGAACGACCTGATCGACAGCGAGGTCGGCGACGACAGCCCGGACGTGATGCCGATCCGCGACGGGAAGGTCCAGGTGCAGATCCGCAAGTGGCACTGACCACCTGCACGCACGGGAGCGCGGGCGGCGCCGCGCCGCGCGCCGCCCGTCAATCCTTCCGGATGTGCTCGGCCAGGAAGTCGATCAGCAGCCGCACGCGCGGCAGCAACCCGCGCCGCGACGGAAACACCGCGTGCACCACGCCGCCCTTCGGCGCCCAGCCGGGCAGCACGTCGATCAGCGTGCCATCGCGCAGGTCGTCCTCGACGACCATGCACGGCAGTTGCACGATGCCGACGCCATGAATCGCCGCATCGCGCAACGCGTGCATGTCGTCGGTCACGAAGCGCGGGTGATGGCGCAACTGCGCGTGCTCGCCGTTCGGCCCGACCAGTTGCCAGACGTGATGCCGCGCCGGCCCCCAGTCGAGGCTCGGCGCGCCGATCAGCCCAGCCGGGTCCGACGGTGCGGCGCGCCCGTCCAGCCAGTGCGGCGCCGCCACCAGCCGCTGCGGGCTGTCGGCCAGCACACGCATCACGAGATCGCTGTCCTCCAGCGGCGGGAAGCGCACGCGCAGCGCCAGGTCGAAGCCTTCGCTCAACAGGTCGACGCGGCGATTCGTCGCCTCGAGGTGCGCGTGCACCTGCGGATGAATCGCCATGAAACGGGCAACGAGTGCGCTCACGCGGTATTCGAGCAAGGCGGTCGGGCAGCTCACGCGCACGATGCCGCGCGGCTCCGCGTGCCGGCGCTCGATCACCTCGCGCGCGGCGTCGGCTTCGACCAGCACGGCGAGACAGCGCTCGTAGAATTCGCGCCCGGTTTCCGTGACCGTGAAATGGCGCGTCGTGCGCTGCAGCAGCCGCACGTCGTACTGCGCTTCCAGCGCCGCGATGCGCCGGCTCAGCGTCGATTTCGGCACGTCCAGCGCGCGCCCGGCCTGCGTGAAGCCGCCGTGTTCGACCACCCTCACGAAATAGTAGAGGTCGTTCAGGTCATCCATGATTGTTCCACCCATAGAACACTGACGGCATTTTAAGGGACTGGAACACCCGTTATTGCACGCTTAGCATCGTGTTTCGACGTGGATCGGTGTCGTCGAGGCAAGCGGGATTTTTTCAGCCGGCTGCCTCGCTCGTCCGCACGATTCACTAAGCTTGGAGCAAGCGCCTGCCGTGCAACCGGCGTCGGACGTTTGCGACGGCGCGAGCGTGCAGCCGCGGCGAGTGTCCCGACACCGCGGCCGCCGACCCGGACCCTCGGGATTTCCCTCACTTCCTGCTCTGTCTCTGGAGGCAACCATGGCAAGCGAACCGATTCGCGACCCCGCGAACGACCACCTGCTCACCCCGCAGAACGCCGCGTTCATCGTCATCGATTACCAGCCGGTCCAGGTGAACTCGATCGCGTCGATGGATCGCCAACTGCTGATCAACAACATCGTCGGCGCATCGAAGGCGGCGGTTGCGTACGACCTCCCGATCGTCCACTCGACCGTCAACGTGAAGACCGGGCTGAACAAGCCGCCGATCCCGCAACTGCGCGCGGCGCTCGAAGGCTATCCGACCTACGACCGCACGAGCATCAACTCGTGGGAGGACGTCGAGTTCCGTCAGGCCGTCGAGGCGACCGGCCGCAAGAAGCTGATCATGACCGCGCTGTGGACCGAAGCGTGCCTGACGTTCCCGGCGCTCGACGCGCTGAAGGCCGGCTACGAGGTGTACGTGGTCGTCGACGCGGTCGGCGGCACGTCGGTCGCCGCGCACGAAGCCGCGCTGCGCCGCATCGAGCAGGCCGGCGGCCAGATGATCAGCGTCGCGCAGCTGTTCTGCGAATTGCAGCGCGACTGGGCGCGCAGCGCCACCGTGCCCGCGTTCATGAACCTGTTCATCGAAACCGGCGGCACGGCCGGCATCCAGTTCTCGTACGACAAGAGCTGACCGGCCCGGCGCGCACGGCGGCCGGTGCCGTCCGGCCGCCGCGCGCCATCGCCCCGCTCGCCGGCCCCGTGCGACCGGCGCGCGAGCCCCGCACCGCGGCCTTCCGGGCCGCGTTGTCGTATCCGTGATTCAATGTCGATCGAACCGGCGCCGCGCCATCCGGCGGCACGGCGATGTGAACCCTCATCGAACGACCTTCACTGGATCACCATGACGAACCCTGCCGAAATCAAGGCGCTCGTTTTCGATGTCTTCGGAACGATCGTCGACTGGAGAAGCGGTGTCGCACGCGGTGCCGCCGCCTTCCTGGACCGCCACGCGCCGACGCTCGACCCGTTCGCGTTCGCCGATGCGTGGCGCGCCGAGTATTCGCCGTCGATGGAAGAAATCCGCAGCGGGCGCCGCCGCTACGTGCGGCTCGACGTGCTGCATCGCGAGAACCTCGTGCGCACGCTCGACCGCCTCGGGATCGACGACGTGCCCGATGCCGACATCGACGCGCTCAATCTCGCCTGGCACCGGCTCGATCCGTGGCCCGATGCCGTTGCCGGGCTGCACCGGCTGAAGCAGCGCTACATCATCGCGCCGCTGTCGAACGGCAACATCCGGCTGATGGTCGACGTCGCGAAACACGGCGGGCTGCCGTGGGACGCGATTCTCGGCGCCGAGGTTGCCCGCGCGTACAAGCCGTCGCCGGCGGTCTATACCGAAGCGGTCGAGATTCTCGGCCTCGCGCCGGCCGAGCTGTGCCTGGTGGCCGCGCACAACGGCGATCTTGCGGCCGCGCGCGGGCTCGGGCTGTCGACCGCGTTCGTGCTGCGGCCGACCGAGCACGGGCCCGGCCAGACGACCGACCTGCGAGCCGACGATGCGTGGGATTTCGACGTCAGGGATCTGAACGAATTGGCGGATCGGCTGGGCTGTCCGGACTAGGCATCAGCATGGATTCTCCTTGAGCAGGGCCGCCCATTTCCCGAGCCAGACAGTCGACGCCACCATCGGGTAGCCCATCCGTCAATTCCCGTCGAGCATGAGAATCCGCTGGTGGAAGGTGCCGCGATCGGTCGTGCATTGGCGCGTATTACGGACAGCCGACACGCCGTCGAGCATACGGCATCTGCCCGGTTTCGACGCCAAGCCGGAAGAGCAGCGACCGCATGCGGTCCTCTTCACGTACAGGAAATTGGCCGTACGCGCTCGGGCGGGCCATCGAACATACATTGCGAATGAACTTCAATGACCGTCTGCGGCGACACGTTAGTGTAGATACGGTGCAACGTTACGAGAAGTAATCAGCCACCTTCTCTTCGAGCCAACTCATGCTCCCCCGGAAACTCTGCATGTCAGCATCACTGACATCCTTCCGATGAGCATCGGAGCGCCCGATAGAATTAAGTATAATCATTCTGGAATTGAATTTATCAACATCCTCCGAAAAAATATTCTTAAATCCATTTTCCCAATTTTTCCGCATAAGCTCCCTGAGATCATTAAAATATATCTCATGCTTATTTGGGTCAAACAATTCCTTATAAGCGAGAGCCTGATACTTAGAACGGGCTTTTTGGTCATGCTTTGCGAGAATTAATTTTCTCGCATCATCTTCCCCAAACGACGACCGCAAGACCTGGGAAACCAAGCGACGCAGACGATGCTCGACTTCATTTCTTCGCGCACCAATTTCGGCGAGCTTCTCCGAATTCGAAAGATTTAACCGCTTATATCTTTCTTTCTGGGAAAGATGTTTTTTCACAGAATCAATCTTGAAATCGTAACCGCCACTCGATTTCGAAACCACCCCATACCCTAGAAGATGCTGAGTATATGTCGGATCGCTTTCCGCCAAACCCTCGAACTCCGACACGTCCCCCCTGGCAAGATAAGTAAGCATAGTATATTCATCCGGATAATGCTCAGACAATACACCAATCACTAGCTCGCAGTACCCATGACCGACACTCTCATTAAATTCCGAAACCACTCTTTCATACAACAATCTATCAATATGCCTATGAATACCCTTATCTAGTTCAGATTTTATATACGAGCACGCCTGACGCATCAAAAAGGGATGCCCACCAAACTCCCGAACCAAATACGTATATACATCATCATCAACGGTAATCCCCATATATGATGACAAAGTCTCTATCATTTGCTTCGCTTGATGAACACTAAACCCCGGGATGTACTCCGGCTTTATCTGCCCATACAACGGATTATCCCCACCCATGACAAACGGGGTTTCTAAACACTTAGGATTTGTCCCAACCAGGAGAATGGTTACAGGATTTTCCTGCTTCTGCGTCACACTTCTAATTGCATGCCAAAATCTAACGTAGCTCGAACCGTTTCGCCACATCTCACCAAATGAGACACCAAACGTTATTTGCTCGACCTCATCAAATGCAATTAATATACTCTTCCCGAGCTTTCTATATACTCTCTCAATATCTTTTGAGAATGTTAGCGCAGCCCTTTCCTCCGTATACTCGTCCTCATTGATCACCACCTTCGAATGATGGTCGCGATTGATTGTCGTCGCGACATGGTGCAACGCCATATTCCATGGAAGCTGGTAGAGCAGCTGACAATCTATGACCGATGCAAATCCGCCTTGATGGGAAATACGCCTGCAAACAGAAAGAAGAATGGATGTCTTTCCACTTCTACGCAGCCCAAAGAGCGAAGAATTTTGACCAGTCTGATGCTTGTCAATGAGACTTTGACAGAGCTCGTCTCGCCCAAAGAAATAGAGATCCCGCCTCAAAGGAGAGTCGAAATCATACAGATTGCGCTCAAAGAAAAACTGCTTAACCCGCTGCCTGTAAAAATCAGACGACTTCTTTGATTTAAGCTCCTGGTACGTAAAGGGCGTAATCAAGCGACATTCTTTTTGACTTTTTATTGTTTTGTTCAGCTTCCCTATAAAGTCCTCATCATTAGATATCACAAATGCACAAATTTTGTCCAATCGAAAGCCCGATTTTTCCGCCTGAATTTTCTCAATTGCATCAAGAGTTCTTGGCTCAAAATTTTCATACGGACTAAGAAGTACGATTATCTCGTCTCGAGCACCGAATGCTGCCGCTTTATCATCAGGAAACCGCAAGAAAAAATAACGATATATACTACTCCCCATTGCGACACTGCCAACACCACCAGTAATATAAAAATCCGAAGAAAGAACACGCGCAATCGCCTCCTCCTCAACAGGAAGATTTTTGATTTGCGCCCTCGGATTAATACCAGGATAAACGGTCTGCTTTGCCATAATTTCGTTTTTTTCTGGAGAGCACATTGATAAAAAACTGTCTCGAGCCGCCGATGTTAATATCACGTAGCTGGCTTGACGCACGGCAGCACCCCGCGCCACCGCTGCACATTCTATACGATACAGAAACACTGAAATCCCGTTCACGACGTTCAGCGCAAACCCCTCTCCCTATCACAACCCCAAACATTCTTTTCAGCCGCAGACTCTTGCGAGACGTGGGAGTAACAGGTCACGGCACTCAGGCCCGGGCGGATATAAATTTGGATGATGCACTCGTTCCTATGCACCATTCATTTTCTGGATTACTCACCATCTCAAAAAACAGTTATACCCCCACAAATTCCCTCCTCCGCACGTCGCCGAATGTGATCACACAAACCCAGAAACCTTTCCGGTGTGCGAACAACTTTGTGTCGACCGCTATTCCTGCTCGCCGACGAATCGCAGCGTCCCCGATTCTCCCGACAGCAACGCGCGGTTCGCATCGGCCGCCGCGCGCAGGTAATCCCACAGCGCGGTCACGCGCCGCAGCTTGCGCAGATCCTCGCGGCACGTCAGCCAGAAACACCGCGTGACGACCACGTCGTTCGGCAGCACCGGCACCAGCGCCGGCTGCGTGGCCGCCATGAAACACGGCAGGATCGCCAGGCCGCCGCCCTGCAGCGCCGCGAAAACCTGCGCGATCACGCTGGTCGTGCGCAAGCCGGCCGTCGCGCCGGGCACCGCGCGGTCGAGGTACAGCAGTTCGTTGCTGAACGCGAGATCGTCGACGTAGCTGATGAACGCGTGCTGCGCGAGATCGTCCGTACAGGTGATCGGCGCATGATTCGCCAGATAGTCGCGGGTCGCATAGAGCCGCAACTGGTAGTCGCACAGCTTCGTGACCACGTAAGGCCCGCGTTCGGGCCGCTCGAGCGTGATCGCGAGATCGGCCTCGCGTTTCGGCAGGTTGACGAAGTGCGGCACCGGCAGCAGGTCGACCGTCACGTGCGGATGCGCGGCGCGGAACCGCGCGAGCTGCGGCGCGAGGAAAAAGCAGCCGAACCCTTCGGTCGACCCGATCCGCACGTGGCCCGACAGCGCCTCGCCGGTGTTCGCGACCTGGTCGCACGCGGACTGCACGGTCGTCTCCATCGCATCCGCATACGCGACGAGCCGCTGCCCTTCCGCCGTCAGCGTGAAGCCGCCGGAGCGCGACTTGTCGAACAGCAGCGTGCCCATCGCGGCCTCGAGCGCGCGGATGCGCCGCGCGACGGTCGTGTAGTCGACGCCGAGCCGCTTCGCGGCGCCGCTCGCGCGCTGCGTGCGCGCGACCTCGAGGAAAAAGCGCAGGTCGTCCCAGTTCAGGTTGCCGGAAACCGGCTCGGTGGCATGTCGCATCGGCGAAGGAAAAAGGCGGGCGTCTCCGGGCCGGCCGTCGATATGCATAAATGCACATCCAACCGGTTTCTTTATCGGTACATCATGAATCTGCGCATAACTATACTCGACCGTGACCTGCGGACCATGAACCGCGGCACCACCACGGAGACACCATGCAAACGCGATCCACCCTCGATGAGCATGCGACCATCGCGACGCCGGCGCCCGAGCGCACCGCGAAGCACTACCTGCTGGCCGGCTGGGCCAGCATGGCCGGCACCACGATCGAGTGGTACGACTTCTTCCTCTACGGCACGGCCGCCGCGCTCGTGTTCAACCGCATCTTCTTCCCGTCGCTGGACCCGGTCGTCGGCACGCTCGCCGCGTTCGGCACGTTCGCGGTCGGCTTCATCGGGCGGCCGATGGGCGGCATCGTGTTCGGCCACTTCGGCGACCGCATCGGGCGCAAGTCGATGCTGATGATCACGCTGCTGCTGATGGGCGTGCCGAGCATGATCATCGGGCTGATCCCGTCGTACGACAGCATCGGCTACTGGGCCGCCGCGCTCTTGATCGCGATGCGTTTCCTGCAGGGCATGGCGGTGGGCGGCGAATGGGGCGGCGCGGTGCTGATGGCCGTCGAGCACGCGCCGAAGGGCCGCAAGGGGCTATTCGGCAGCCTGCCGCAGACGGGCGTCGGGCTCGGGTTGATCCTGTCGTCGGTGGCGATGGCCGCGGTGGCCGCGCTGCCGGAAGCCGACATGCTGTCGTGGGGCTGGCGCGTGCCGTTCCTCGCGAGCATCGCGCTCGTCGGCCTCGGCTGGTTCATCCGCGCGAAGGTGCCGGAATCGCCCGACTTCGAGAAGGTCCGCAAGCAGGGCAAGGCCGAGAAATCGCCGGTGACGGCCGCGCTGCGCCGCCATCCGCGCGAGGTGCTGACGATCGTCGGCGCGCGCGCCGCCGAGAACACCTGGTTCTACATGGTCGTCACGTTCGCGCTCGCTTACGCGACGCAGCAACTGCATCTGCCGAAGGCCGAGATGCTGCACGCGATCACGGCCGGCGCGGCGCTGTCGCTCGTCACGATGCCGCTGTGCGGGCATCTGAGCGACCGCATCGGCCAGCGCCGGATGTTCGCGATCGGCCTCGTGCTGATGTGCGCGTTCGCCGCGCCGTTCTTCATGATGCTCGGCACGCAGCAGACGTCGACCGCATGGTGGGCGATCGTGCTCGGCCTCGGCGTCGTGTTCCCGATCCTCTATGCGCCGGAATCGCTGCTGTTCGCGCAGCAGTTCCCGGCGGAAATCCGCTACAGCGGCATCTCGCTGTCGGTGCAGCTTGCCGGCGTGATCGGCGGCGGCTTCGCGCCGATGATCGCGACGTCGCTGCTCAAGGCCGGCGGCGGCCAGCCGCACTACGTGATCGCGTACCTCGTCGGCTTCGGCGTGTTCGCGCTCATGTGCACCGCGTTGATGCGACCGGCGCGCGCGTAGCGCACCGCCCGCCTTCATTCGATTTCAGTTCGACCTGCCGTCCGCCGTCGCCGCACGCGCGGCGGACGCAGGCCACCCTTTTGCTTCGCACCACCGTTTCCCGGAGAGAGTTCCATGAACGCCGCAGTTCCCCAGACCACCCTCGCCCTGCCCACCGCCAAGCTGCTGATCGACGGCGCGTTCGTCGATTCGCGCAGTGCCGAATGGGGCGACATCGTCAACCCCGCGACGCAGGAAGTCATCGGCCGCGTGCCGTACGCGACGCTCGACGAGGTCGATGCCGCGATCGCCTCCGCGCAGCGCGCGTTCCAGACCTGGAAGACGACGCCGATCGGCGCGCGGCTGCGCATCATGCTGAAGTTTCAGGATCTCGTGCGCCGCAATCTCGAACGGATCGCGCACACGCTGACGGCCGAACAAGGCAAGACGCTGCCCGACGCGCAGGGTGACATCTTCCGCGGCCTCGAGGTGGTCGAGCACGCGTGCTCGATCGGCACGCTGCAGCAAGGCGAATTCGCGGAGAACGTCGCGGGCGGCGTCGATACCTACACGCTGCGCCAGCCGATCGGCGTCTGCGCGGGCATCACGCCGTTCAATTTCCCCGGGATGATTCCGCTGTGGATGTTCCCGATGGCGATCGTGTGCGGCAACACGTTCGTGCTGAAGCCGTCCGAGCAGGACCCGCTGTCGACGATGCAGCTCGTCGAACTCGCGATCGAGGCCGGCGTGCCGCCAGGCGTGCTGAACGTCGTGCACGGCGGCAAGACGGTGGTCGACCGCCTGTGCACGCACCCGGACATCAAGGCGATCTCGTTCGTCGGCTCGACGCGCGTCGGCACGCACGTGTACAACCTCGGCAGCCAGCACGGCAAGCGCGTGCAGTCGATGATGGGCGCGAAGAACCACGCGGTCGTGCTGCCCGATGCGCATCGCGAGCAGTCGATCAACGCACTCGTCGGCGCGGGCTTCGGCGCGGCCGGCCAGCGCTGCATGGCGACGTCGGTCGTCGTGCTGGTCGGCCAGGCGCGCGACTGGCTGCCCGATCTCGTCGAAAAGGCGAAGGCGTTGAAGGTCAATGCGGGCGCGGAAGCCGGCACCGACGTCGGCCCGGTCGTGTCGAAGGCGGCGAAGGCGCGCATCCTGTCGCTGATCGACGCCGGCGTGAAGGAAGGCGCGACGCTGCTGCTCGACGGCCGCGACGTGAAGGTGCCCGGCTACGAGCACGGCAACTTCGTCGGCCCGACGATCTTCTCCGGCGTGACGACCGACATGTCGATCTACCAGGAAGAAATCTTCGGGCCGGTGGTGGTCGTGATGGAAGCCGACACGCTCGACGACGCGATCGCGCTCGTCAACCGCAACCCGATGGGCAACGGCGTGGGCCTGTTCACGCAGAGCGGCGCGGCCGCGCGCAAGTTCCAGAGCGAGATCGACATCGGCCAGGTCGGCATCAACATCCCGATTCCGGTGCCGGTGCCCTACTTCAGCTTCACCGGTTCGCGCGGCTCGAAGCTCGGCGATCTCGGCCCGTACGGCAAGCAGGTCGTGCAGTTCTACACGCAGACCAAGACGGTCACCGCGCGCTGGTTCGACGACGAGGCGACGGCCGGCGGCGTGAACACGACGATCGCGCTGCGTTGATGCCGAGCACGAGGAGCCTGCACATGGAAATCGCATTCATCGGACTCGGCAACATGGGCGGCCCGATGGCCGCCAACCTGCTCAAGGCCGGCCACGCGCTGACGGTGTTCGACCTCGACGCGCACGCGGTCGACGCCGCGGTGCGCGCCGGCGCGACGGCGGCCGGCTCGCCGCGCGAAGCGGCGGCGCGCGGCGCGGTCGTGATCACGATGCTGCCGGCCGCGCAGCACGTGCGCGCCGTCTACCTCGGCGACGACGGCGTGCTGGCCGGCGCGCGCGCCGGCGCGACGCTGATCGACTGCAGCACGATCGATCCGGGCACCGTGCGCGCGGTGGCCGACGCCGCCGCGCAGCGCGACTTCCCGCTCGCCGATGCGCCCGTGTCGGGCGGCACGGGCGGCGCGCAGGCCGGCACGCTGACCTTCATGGTCGGCGCGGACGCGCCGCTGTACGAGCGCATCCGCCCGGTGCTGCTCGACATGGGCAAGAACGTCGTGCACTGCGGCGGCACCGGCACCGGCCAGATCGCGAAGATCTGCAACAACCTGCTGCTCGGCATCTCGATGATGGGCGTATCGGAAGCGATGACGCTCGGCGCCGCGCTCGGCATCGATCCGGCCGTGCTGGCCGGCATCATCAACACGTCGACCGGCCGCTGCTGGAGTTCGGACGCGTACAACCCGTATCCGGGCGTGAGCGACACGGCGCCGGCCGCGCGCGGCTATGCGGGCGGCTTCGCGGCGAACCTGATGCTGAAGGATCTCGGGCTCGCGACGGAAGCCGCGCGCAGCGCGCATCAGCCGGTCTGGATGGGCGCGCTCGCGCAGCAGCTGTATCAGTCGATGAGCCAGCAGGGGCTCGGCACGCTCGACTTCTCCGCGTGCGTGAAGCTGTACGAGGCGCAGCCGGCCTGACCTGCCCGGCCGACGCCGGACGTGCGTCGACCCGCGATGGGCCGGAACGGCATCGCGGGTCGGTTTGCCGGCGGGGGAAGAAAAACGCGGGCGGCGGCATCATGCCGCCGGTCGGTCAACGGTCGGTCAACCGCGCGGGTTCGACGCCGTCTCGAAGGTCGGATGGCACTCGAACGCGAGTTCGGAGCGGGCGTCGACGCGGCGGCCGCCGGTCAGCGATTCCTGCTTCACGCTTGCGCGCATCCCGCGCTGCGTGCAGTAGTTGGTGGCTTCGTTGACGGCCTTCTCGTGGGCGTCGGCCCACGTCGTCGACACGCCGATCGTGCGCGTCGTCACGGTGAACACGTTCGGGTTCGACGTCGCGGTCACGTCGGAAGCAGTCGAACACGCGGCGAGCAAGCATGCAGCAGCCGCAATGGTCAACCATCGCAGGGTTCGAAAAGAGACTGGAATGGACATGGAGGGCAGGCGCACGCCGGTCGACGTGCATTGAACAACATAGGCGACAGTATGCCTGCTCGATCGCCGGAGATCATGCCCCTTTCGGTGAACACATTGTTTCGAATGGTTAAACGATGGCCAAATCTGGCAAGAATTACAGCCGTCGCCGGCCATCGTTTTCGTTCGTCAGGTCATTTCGCCCGGCATGCCCGCCGGCGCGGCCGCTCACGCCGGCGCGACGGTCAATGTGCACCCGCCTGACGGATTCGAGCGGATGCTTCCGCGAGGTTGCGCCACGCCGGCTGCCCCGGCGCGTAGCGCGCGCGGATGTACGCGGCAAGCTCGGCCATCTGCCGATCGTCGAAGGCATCGCCGAAGCCCGGCATGTAGCCGAGCCCGTCGGTGGCCGGCTGGTCGATCCCGTGGTGCAGCACGCGCAGCAGGTTGTCCGGCGTCGCCTGGCTGACGCTCGTGTTGAGCCCCATCAGCGGACGCACGCCGAAATGCCCGACACCGCCCGATTCCGCATGACAGACCGCGCACGCGGCGTCGAACGCGCGGCGGCCGTTCTCGAGGCCGAGCGTCGCGACGGTGTCCGCGCCGCGCGCGTGGCCGGCGGCCGCGTCCGCGGCGACCGCCGCATCGACGGGCGGCGACAGCGACGCCAGATAGTGCGCGATCGCCTGCACGTCGGACTCGGGCAGCGCCGCGAGCCCCGCGACGACGGGCGCCATCGGCCCGGCTGCGACGCCGTGCTGCGCCGAGAACCCCGTGCGCAGATAGTCGAACAGCGCGCCTTCGGTCCATGGCACCGGCGCGGCCGGCGACGCGACGAGCGGCGGCGCGACCCATCCTTCCGCTTCGCCGCCCGACAGGTAGGCGAGGCCGCCCTTCTCCGCGCCGAGCGCGTTGCGCGGCGTATGGCAGGCGCCGCAGTGTCCGGCGCCGTCGACCAGATACTTGCCGCGATTCCACATCGCCGAACGCGCCGGGTCCGGCGCAAACGGCCGCGCGTCGTGATACAGCCAGTTCCAGCCGGCCACGAGCCGCCGCTGGTCGAGCGGGAACGGCAGCTTCGTCTTCGGCGGCACGTGCTTCACCGGCGGCTGCGACATCAGGTACGCATAGAGCGCGAGCAGATCGGGCTCGCTCAGCTTCGCGAATGCGGTGTACGGAAACGCCGGATACAGGTGCGAACCGTCGCGCGAGATGCCTTCGCGCATCGCGCGGGCGAACGCCGGGTATGACCACGCACCGATGCCGGTGTCCGGATCGGGCGTGAGGTTCGTCGTGTAGATCGTGCCGAACGGCGTATCGAGCGCGAGGCCGCCCGCGTTGGTCGCGCCGCCGGGCGCCGTGTGGCATACCGCGCAATCGCCGGCGAGCGCGACCTGGCGGCCGCGTTCGAGCATCGCCGCGCTCCACGTCGCGCCGTCCGCGCCGCCGGGCGCCATCGACGCAACGGGCGCGATCGGCGCGGGGCCCGGCAGGATCGCGCACGCCAGCCCGATCAGCCCGCCGACCACCCCGCCCGCGCCGCCGCCGGCCAGCCAGCGGCGCCAGCGCGACGCGCGGCGCGGGGCTGCTTGCCGGCCGTCGCCGGCATCGACCGGCACCGGTTGCGCGAGCGCGGCGCGAATGTGCGCGGCATCGAACGGCGGTGCGCGAAACCGCACGCCCGTCGCGTCGTACAGCGCATTCGCGATCGCGGCAGCGGCCGGCGCGGCCGCCTGTTCGATCCGCCGCGCATCGTGTTCGGACAGGTCGCCGTGCGCGCGACGCGCGGCCGCGTCGACTGCAATCAGTTCGTGCGCGATCGCGTCGGCCCGCTCGCCGGCACCGGTCTCGTCGTGCGCGGGCCGCGCGGACAACCGTGCGCCCATCACGCGGGAAATCGCGGCCTCGATCTGCCACGCGGGCAGGCCGGCCAGCGACGCGTCGCCCGGCTCGCCGGTGCCCTGCCCGGCCACCACGCGCCGCACCGAGACGTCGCCCGTCGCGCAGTCCACGTCGAGATCGACGACCCACGCGGACC
The DNA here is from genome assembly GCF_015712215.1 of Burkholderia sp. 9779_493. Classification (NCBI taxonomy): domain Bacteria; kingdom Pseudomonadati; phylum Pseudomonadota; class Betaproteobacteria; order Burkholderiales; family Burkholderiaceae; genus Burkholderia; species Burkholderia sp. 9779_493. The sequence goes on along the minus strand of NZ_JACCQA010000010.1, from coordinate 96,237 downwards.
AGCGCGGATCGCGGTCATGGTCGGCATCGTCGCCGGATGCGGTTGCGTGCGCATCGACATGCTCGCCATCGAACGCGAAACCGCGCCCGCTGACACGCGACGCCGCGTTCGCCCCGGCCGCGGTCGGCACGCCCCAGGCGGCGCGTTCGCTGACCATCCGGATCGTTTCGCGCGGCCCCGCATCGCGCTCGGCATCGAGATGCTGCAACCGCAACGCGACCGGGTCGCGCCGCAACGCGCCCGCGAGTTCGTCGACGAAGGATTCGCGGGCAAACACGTGCGCGTGACCGGGAATCGCGCCATCTTCATCGGCCAGTTCGATCGACGTCTGCGCGTGCCGGTAGACGAATGGCGATGCGGGGCCGCGCCCGGCACGCTCGTCCACACCGCGAGCATCGTCCCCGCCCGCGCCGGCCGCCTGCGCGCGATAGCGCCAGGTCGTCATCCGGCCGTCGGGCGCGGTCCGTGTTTCGATATCGAACGATGCATGCGTGCGCGCAGCGCCGATCGGCCACGCGTAGCACGCGCGATGCGGGCGCGATGCGTCGGCGGCCGCGTCATCGGGCGGCGCCGGTTCCGTCACGCGCGCCGGCGCCACGGGCAAACCTGCGTCATGCTTCATCGCCGCCTCGCAGATAGCGTGCGGCGCGATGCACCGCGCGAATGATCTCCAGATGCGTGCCGCAACGGCACAGGTTGAAGCGCAGCGCATCCCGGATCGCCGCATCGTCGGGCGCGGGGTTGCGATCGAGCAGCGCCTTCGTGCTCATGATCATCCCGTTCAGGCAATACCCGCATTGCGCGGCCTGCTCGTCGATGAACGCGCGCTGGATCGGATGCGGCGCGTCGCACGACCCGAGCCCTTCCAGCGTCGTGACGTCGCGTCCGTGCGCGGCGGCGGCCGGCACGACGCATGAACGCGTGGGCTGCCCGTCGACGAGCACCGTGCACGCACCGCATTGCCCGAGCCCGCAGCCGTATTTCGGGCCATTGAGCGCGCAGTCGTTGCGCAGGACCAGCAGCAGCGGCGTGTCGGGCATGGCGCCGGCGACGGTGTACGGCGCGCCGTTCACGCGAAACGCCAGCGGCCGCGGCGGAGAAGCGGGATGGGACATTGATCGATCCGGAATGCAGAATGCGGGCCGAGTCGGCCGGCGGCGGGCACGGCCGCCGGCTGGCGCTTGTCGGCGCGCGCCTGACATATAACACGCCGAAATGCGTGCGTTGCGGCGCATCGGCCCCGCACCGGCGAGGCGGCTGCACGGCGCCGGCCGGCGCGGGCGCCGCGCGTCAGGCCGCGGCCGCCACGTTGCTGCGCGACGGCGCTTCGAGCGGCACGTCGAATACGTCGTATCCGAACACCCACGACGGATCCTCGTTGGTGCGCAGCCACGTGTTGTTGTGCGACACGAGCTGCACCTTCGACGCGCGCGCCGCACGGTTCGCCTCGTACAGCGCGAACGCACCCGCATGGTCGCCGATGCCGACCTCGTCGAGACAGCGCGCGAGCATCGCCGCATCCTCGATCGCCATCGCCGCGCCCTGCGCCATGTGCGGCTTCATCGGATGGCACGCGTCGCCGAGCAGCACGAGGCGGCCGCGACTCCACAACGGCAGCGGATCGCGTTCCAGCAGCGGCCATTTGGTGATCGACGGCGAGACGTCGATCAAATGCTGGATGTCGGCGTGGAAACCGGCGAACGCCTCGCGCATCTCGTCGCGGCTGCTGTCGACCATCGACACGCCTTCCGGCCACTCGGCCTGCGGCACGCCGGTCACGTAGTAGTACTCGTCGCGCTTCTCGGTCACGTAGTAGACCATCATGTGGCGATCCTCCGACCACCACTTCACGCACATGTCGTACGGCTTGTTGCCGAGCAGCGCGGCCGGGAACACCGCGCGGTGCGCGACGTAACCGGTGTAGCGCGGCGGTTCCGCACCGAGCAGGTGCTCGCGGATGCGCGAATTCACGCCGTCCGCGCCGATCGCGATGTCGGCCGTCTCGACGCTGCCGTCGGCGAACGTCAGGCGCACGTCGCTGCCGGTGTCCTCCACCGCCGCGAGCTTCTTGCCGAAGCGGATCGTGCCGGGCGTCACCGCCTGCGTCATCAGCGCATGGAAATCGCCGCGATGCACGGTCAGGTAGCGCGCGCCGTAAGTCTTGCGCGCGTATTCGCCGAGCGGAATTTGCGACAGCACGTCGGCCGTGCGCCAGTCGCGGCTGTACCAGAAATCCGGATGCGAACCCATCGTCTCCAGCGCGTCCTCGCAGCCGATGCGCCGCATGATCTTCATCACGTTCGGGCCGAGATGGATCCCCGCGCCGAGGCGCGAGAACGCGGGCGCCTGCTCGTACAGCGCGACGTCGTAGCCGCCGCGCTGCAGCAGCGCAGCCGCGGCCGTGCCGCCGAGACCGGCGCCGATGATTGCGATACGGGGTTTGCTCATGCGGATCTCCTGATCGTGGGTGGCCCGTTGCGGAACACGGTGCGAGGACGGGCGGATTGAATGGCGTTTATGTAGCGTACACACTCAATTTATTCAGGACAAGCGGATTGTTGATCGACATCGACACATTCGGGAAAACACTAATAAATCGACAAAATCCCGCCCACAACAACAATCCAGCCGTGTCGAACGTCATTTTGATCCATTGCCATTTTCAAATGTACACACTAGACTTTGCCCAACATCCGGCGATCCCGCGCCAGCGTGCCGCCCCCTCCTTACCGACACGGAGCCTCCCGTCATGAGCAAGACCTACCGCATCGGCCAGATCGTGCCGAGTTCCAACACGACGATGGAAACGGAAATTCCCGCGATGCTGCGGCTGCGCGAAGCGATCCGCCCCGAGCGCTTTACGTATCACTCGAGCCGGATGCGGATGAAGAAGGTCGTCAAGGAAGAACTCGCGGCGATGGACGCCGAATCCGACCGCTGTGCGGTGGAACTGAGCGATGCGCGCGTCGACGTGCTCGGCTACGCGTGCCTCGTCGCGATCATGGCGATGGGGCATGGCTACCACCGCGTGTCGCAGGCGCGCCTCACGAAGCACACGGCCGACAACGGCGCGCAGGCGCCGGTGCTGACGAGCGCGGGCGCGCTGGTCGACGCGCTGAAGGTGATCGGCGCGAAGCGCATCGTCGTCGTCGCGCCGTACATGCTGCCGCTCACCGAGCTGGTGGTCGACTACATCCGCAACGAAGGCTTCGACGTGCTCGCGTACCGCGCGCTGGAAATCCCCGACAACCTCGACGTCGGCCGCCACGATCCGGCGCGCCTGCCCGACATCGTGAAGACGCTGCCGTACCAGGACGCCGACGCGATCGTGCTGTCCGCGTGCGTGCAGATGCCGTCGCTGGCCGCCGTCGCGAAGGTCGAGGCGATGACGGGCAAGCCGGTGATCACCGCCGCGATCGCGACCACCTACGCGATGCTGCGCGAACTCGATCTCGAACCGGTCGTGCCGGGCGCCGGCGCGCTGCTGTCGGGCGCGTACTGAGCGCCGCCGCTACTTCGGAGCATCTTCATGTCCTCGACTTTCCTGTACGGCGCGAACGTCCGCGCCAACGGCATCCGCCAGCACTATCTGCGCTACGGCGGCGCGACCGGCGCGCGCGCGTCGCGCCCGGCGATCGTGCTGATTCCCGGCATCACGAGCCCCGCGATCACGTGGGGCTTCGTCGGCGAAACCTTCGGCGCGGCGTTCGACACCTACGTGCTCGACGTGCGCGGCCGCGGGCTGTCGGACGCGTCGCCGTCGCTCGACTACAGCCTCGATGCACAGGCGGACGACGTCGCGGCGCTCGTCGCCGCGCTCGATCTGCCGCGCACGAGCCTCGTCGGCCATTCGATGGGCGCGCGGATCGCCGCGCGCGCGGCCCGGCGCGGCATCCGCGGGCTCGCCTCCGTCGTGCTGGTCGATCCGCCCGTCTCGGGCCCGAACCGCCGCGACTACCCGGGCAAGCTGCCGTGGTACATCGACTCGATGGCGCTCGCGCGTGCCGGCACGGACGCCGAAGGCATGCGCGCGTTCTGCCCGACCTGGACCGATGCCGAGCTGCAGTTGCGCGCCGAATGGCTGCACACCTGCGACGAACGCGCGGTGCGCACGTCGTACGAAGGCTTCCACACCGACGATTTCCACGCGGATGCCGCGCAACTGGCCGTGCCGTCGCTGCTGATCACCGCCGAGCGCGGCGACGTGGTGCGCGACGACGACGTCGCCGAGCTGCAGCGCGCGACGCCGACGATGCGGCACGTGCGCGTGCCCGACGCCGGCCACATGATCCCGTGGGACAACGCGGCGGGCTTCTACACGGCGTTCGGCGACTTCCTCGGCGCGCCGCTCGCGCCCTGAGCGCGGCGTCCGCCGCTTTCCTTCACGCCTTTACCGGAGCCGACGATGCCAGTCAGCGATACCCAACTGATCGACGCGTGGAAGCAGGTCCTCACGCTGTCGCGCCTCGAGCCGGGCCAGACCGTCACGATCCTGACGAGCGCGGCCACCCATCCGCAGACGCTGTCGTGCGCGCTGATCGCGACGCAGTCGCTCGGCGCGATCGTCAACCGGCTCGACCTGCCGCCCGTCAACGGCGACAAGGCATTCAGCCGCGACCCGCTCGCCTACCTCGGCACGACGCCGCTGACCGGCAACCGCGCCGCGATCGCCGCGCTGCGCGAGAGCGACCTCGTGCTCGACCTGATGACGCTGCTGTTCTCGCCCGAGCAGCACGACATCCTGAAATCGGGCACGAAGATCCTGCTCGCGGTCGAGCCGCCCGAAGTGCTGGTGCGGATGGTGCCGACCCTGGCCGACCGCACGCGCGTGCTCGCCGCATCGAAGAAAATCGCCGCCGCGCGCGAGATGCGCGTGAGCTCGGCGGCCGGCACCGCGCTCGTGTGCCCGCTCGGCGAGTTCCCGCCGACCGCCGAATACGGCTTCGTCGACGCGCCGGGCCGCTGGGATCACTGGCCGAGCGGCTTCGCGCTGACCTATCCGAACGATCGCACCGCGCGCGGCACGATCGTGATCGACCGCGGCGACATCCTGCTGCCGCAGAAGCACTACGTGCGCGAGCCGATCGCGCTGACCGTCGAAGGCGGTTACGCGACGCGCATCGAAGGCGGCGTCGACGCCGACCTGCTGCGCGACTACATGGACACGTTCACCGACCCCGAAGGCTATGCGATCTCGCATATCGGCTGGGGGCTGCAGCCGCGCGCGCGCTGGTCGACGCTCGGGCTGTACGACCGCGAGGCGACGATCGGGATGGACGCGCGCGCGTTCGAGGGCAACTTCCTGTTCTCGCTCGGCCCGAACAACGAAGGCGGCGGCAGCCGCACGACCACCTGCCATATCGACATCCCGCTGCGCCGCTGCACGGTCGAGCTCGACGGCGAGACCGTCGTGCGCGACGGCCGCGTGACCGACCAACCCGCCTGATACCGACGAGCCCGACACCATGAACGATCTTTCCCGTCACGCCGAAGCGAACGTGTATCGCCAGCAGGGTTTCGGCACGCCGCTGCCGCCGCACGGCAACATTGGACTGCTGATCGTCGACTTCGTGGTCGGCTTCGCCGATCCCGCGACCTTCGGCGGCGGCAACATCGCGCCGGCGATCGCGCGCACCACGCATGCGCTGGCGCTCGCGCGCGAACGCGGCTGGCCGGTCGCGCACAGCCGCATCGTGTATGCGGACGACGGCAGCGACGACAACGTGTTCTCGCTGAAGGTGCCCGGCATGGCGACGCTGACCGAGCATCATCCGAACAGCGCGATCGTGCCCGAACTCACGCCCGCGCCGGGCGAACTGGTCGTGCGCAAGACCGTGCCGTCCGCGTTCTTCGGCACGCAGCTCGCGCCGTGGCTCGCGCAGCGCGCGGTGCAGACGCTGCTCGTCGCGGGCGCCGTGACGAGCGGCTGCGTGCGCGCGAGCGTCGTCGACGCGATGTCGCACGGGTTCCGCCCGCTCGTGCTCGCCGATTGCGTCGGCGATCGCGCGATCGCGCCGCACGACGCGAACCTGTTCGACATGCAGCAGAAATATGCGGCCGTGATGCCGCTCGACGATGCGATCGCGGCGATCGACGCCGTGCAGGCCCGCGCACGCTGAGTCGCGACGCATCGCGGGCGGCGCCGGTGCGCCGCCCGCGATTGACGCTGCGCTTTTGGCGACCTAGATTGCCTTCACGCGCGCCGCCGCCCCGTACGCTGCCCGACGCCATCACCCGCCGGCCACGCCGCCCTCGACAGGACCTCTCCCCGTGAACCGCTCCGAACTGCTCGCGCGCACCGGCTGCCTGACCGTGATCCGGCCGCCCGCGCCGCCCGTGAAGCCGGCGCCCGGCCAGCCGGGCAGCCTGTCGTCCTACGTGCCGGCGCTGCCCGAAGTCTTCGTCGCGATTCTCGACGACGGCCGCATCCTCGCATTCAACGGACACGTCGATCTCGGCACCGGCATCCGCACGTCGCTCGCGCAGATCGTCGCCGAAGAACTCGACGTGCCGGCCGCGCGCGTGACGATGGTGCTCGGCGACACGGCCGCGACGCCGAACCAGGGCCCGACCATCGCGAGCGCGACGATCCAGATTGCCGCGACGCCGCTGCGCTGCGCGGCCGCGCAGGCCCGTCACGCGCTGCTCGCGCTCGCCGCCGAGCGGTTCGGCGTCGACACGGCGCGGCTGGACATCGACGACGGAACGATTTCCGCCGAGGGACACACGATCACGTTCGCCGCGCTCGTCGCCGCGCGGCGGATCGCGCTGACGCTCGACCTGAACGCCCGCACGAAGGACCCTGCTCGATACCGGATCGTCGGCCGCGCGTCGCCGCGCGTCGACCTGCCCGCGAAGGCGACCGGCCAGCTCACGTTCGTGCACGACATGCGCGTGCCGGGCATGCTGCACGGCCGCGTCGTGCGGCCGCTGTACGCGGGCCACGACAGCGGCCCGTTCGTCGGCACGTCGCTGCTGGACGTCGATCGCGCGTCGGTGGCCGACGTGCCGGGGCTCGTGGCCGTCGTCGTGCTCGGCGATTTCGTCGGTGTGGTCGCCGAGCGCGAGGAGCAGGCGATCCGCGCCGCGCGCCAGTTGCGCGTGAAGTGGCGGCCGCTGCCCGCGCTGCCGCCGCTCGACGAACCGGCCGCCGCGATCGCCGCCGCGCCGGCCAGACGGCGCGTGCTGCTCGACGAAGGCGACGTCGGCGCCGCGCGAACGGAACCGGACACGCTCACGCTGTCGCGTACTTACGCGTGGCCGTTCCAGATGCACGGCTCGATCGGCCCGTCCTGTGCGCTCGCCGACTACCGCGCGCCCGGCGACGGGCGCATCACCGTGTGGTCCGGCACGCAGAATCCCGTGTCGCTGCGCTACGACCTCGCGACGCTCGTCGCGCGCGACGAAGCCGATGTCGACATCGTGCGGATGGAAGCGGCCGGCTGCTACGGCCGCAACGGCGCGGACGACGTGTGCGGCGACGCGCTGCTGCTGTCGCGCGCGGTCGGCCGCCCGGTGCGTGTGCAACTGTCGCGCGCGGACGAACATCTGTGGGAACCGAAAGGCGCGGGCCAGTCGATGCAGGTGACGGGCACCGTCACGCGCGACGGCCGCCTGCTCGGCTATGACTTCACGACACGCTACCCGTCGAACGACGCGCCGCTGCTCGCGGCGCTGCTGACCGGCGCGATCGCGCCCGAACCGCGCGTGTTCGAGATGGGCGACCGCACGGCCGTGTCGCCGTATGCGAGCCCGCATCGGCGCTTCGTCTGCGAGGATCTCGCGCCGCTCGTGCGCGCATCGTGGCTGCGCGGCGTATCGGCCTTGCCGAATTCGTTCGCGCACGATGCATTCGTCGACGAATGCGCGGCGCTGACCGGCGTCGATCCGCTCGCGTTCCGGCTGCGCCATCTGCAGGATCTGCGCGCAACCGAACTGCTGCAGGCAGTGGCCGACCGCGTGGGCTGGACGCCGCGCGCGCCGCGCCCGACGAACGAACGCGAAGAACGCGACGCATCGCGGCTCGTGCATGGCCGCGGGATCGCGTATGCGCGCTACGTGCACAGCCGCTTCCCCGGTTTCGGCGCGGCATGGTCGGCGTGGATCGTCGACCTGAGCGTCGATCGCGTGTCGGGCGAGATTCGTATCGAGCGCGTGACGGTCGGTCAGGACACGGGCACGATGATCAACCCCGATGGCGTGCGCCACCAGATCCACGGCAACGTGATCCAGGTATTGAGTCGCACGCTGAAGGAACGCGTGCGGTTCGCGGACGGCAAGGTCGCGTCGCGCGAATGGGCGAGCTACCCGATCCTGACGTTCGCGGAAGTGCCGGACGTCGACGTCGTGCTGATGCCGAGGCAAGGCGAACCGCCGCTGGGTGCGGGCGAATCGGCATCGGTGCCGGGGCCGGCGGCGGTCGCGAACGCGCTGTTCGATGCCACCGGCGTACGGTTCTACGCCCCGCCGTTCACGCCGGAAACGGTGCGCGCCGCGCTGCGCGAAGCGGGCCGGCTGATGAGCGCCGACGCGGCTCGCGCACCGGTCACCGCGGGCGCGACGTAGGGCGGCCCGCGCCGCGCGTCACCCGTCACGCGTCGCCGTCTTCTTCCATCATCTTGCGCAGCAGGAACTGCAGCGCGACCCGCTCGCCGGGATTGAGCGCGCCATACGTGCGTTCCGTCACCTGCCGCGCGAACGGCACCGTGCGGTCGATCAGCGCGAGGCCGGCCGCGGTTGCGCGCACGATCAGCTTGCGGCCGTCGTTCGGGTCGGGCAACACCTCGATCAGCGCGCGTGTCTTGAGCCGCTCGACGACGCCGCGAATCGTCGCCTGGTCGATCGCGGTCGCCTTGACGATGTCGTTCAGCGAACACGCCTGCCGCTCCTTGACCGCGCACAGCGTCACGAACTGCGCGGCCGTGAGATCCGAATCGGGAATCGCTTCCTGGAAAATCGAAACGTGCCGCTGATACGCGCGGCGCAGCAGATGCCCGACCTGGTCGTGAAAATCGTACGAATCCTTGGAAGACGCCATGAGAGTGCCGGCCCACGCCTGCATGCAAATGAAAGACAAGCAGTGTACACCCTCAAATCGGTGCGACCGGCGACCGGCCGGGCGCGTCATTGCGGTGCATCATGATTCGCGGCATCGCGTGCAAGTCGCGCGTGACGACCGCCCGATCGCGGCGATGCGTCCGACCATCGCATCGGTGCGCCGGCCGGGTCGAGCACCATCGCAGCGCCTGCCGGACATGCGCTCGCGTGCTGCGGCAGATCTTCGTGCACACACTTCAATTTTGAGTGCATACGCACGAATTTCGTGCATACCTCCCGCGATGAACCGACCTTTTCAGCGCACGCTCCATATCGAGCAAAACCCCTTTGCAAACACGGACTTTTCTCATGCAAACGCTTGCTTTCCGGCGGCCATATCCATGCCTGTGCGATTCGGTATTTTCTAGTGTGTACGCTACGTATTTGACGTGATATACAGACTCCAGTGCGCAGCGGAACGTCCGCTCGCGTCGATCGAGCCACCCATTCATCCGTCACACTCGAACAGGGGCAGTCCCATGTCTACCGCACACCCGAGCGCCGCCGTTTCCCCCGACGACGCGCTGCACGGCACTCTCTATCGCAAGGTCACGCTGCGCCTCATCACCCTCTTCTGCCTGTGTTACTTCGCGGCCTATCTCGACCGCATCAACATCGGGCTCGCGAAGCTCCAGATGCTCGACGCGCTGAAGTTCAGCGACACCGTGTACGGCCTCGGCGCCGGCCTGTTCTTCGCGGGCTACATCCTGTTCGAAGTCCCGAGCAATCTGGTGCTGCAACGCGTCGGCGCGAAGCTGTGGATCGCGCGGATCATGATCACGTGGGGTCTGCTGTCGGGTGCGACGATGTTCGTGCACACGCCGATGCAGTTCTACATCGTGCGCTTCCTGCTCGGCGCCGCCGAAGCCGGCTTCCTGCCGGGCGTGCTGCTGTACCTGACGCAGTGGTATCCCGATGCGCGCCGCGCGCGGATCGTCGCGCTGTTCATGGTCGGCCTGCCGCTGTCGAGCATGATCGGCAGTCCGATCTCCGGCTGGATCATGCGGGCGTTCGACGGCGCGCACGGGCTCGGCGGCTGGCAGTGGCTGTTCCTGCTCGAGGCGCTGCCGTCGGTGCTGCTCGGCTTCGCGGTGCTGCGCTGGCTGCCCAACGGCATCGAATCCGCGCAATGGCTGAACGCCGACGAGAAGCGGGTGCTGCGCGCGAATCTCGACGCCGATCCGTCCGGCAACAAGAGCCACGCGCTCGGCAAGGCGTTCTCCGATCCGAAGGTGTGGGCGCTCGGCCTGATCGACCTGTGCGTGCTGCTCGGCCTGTATGCGGTGAGTTTCTGGCTGCCGACGATCCTGCGCGACACCGGCGTGAAGGACGCGTATCACATCGGCTGGCTGATGGTGATCCCGAACGCCGCCGCCGTGCTCGCCACGCTGTACTGCGGTGCGAGCTCCGACCGCGCGCGAGAGCGCCGCTGGCATATCGTCGTACCGTTCATGGTGTCGGCCGTCGCGCTGGCGATCGCGGCTTCGTCGTCGCACGGCACGCTCGGCACGGTGCTGCTGTTCTCGCTGATCAACGCCGGCGCGGCCGCCGCGATGCCGGTCGTGTGGGCGTTGCCGTCGACGTTCCTGAAGGGCTCGGCCGCCGCCGGCGGCATCGCGTTCGCATGCTCGATCGCGAACCTCGGCGGCTTCGGCAGCACCTATTTCATCGGCTGGCTGCGCGATACGTTCCATTCGCAAAGCGCGGGCTTGTATGGTTTTGCCGCATGCATGCTGGTCGGCTGCGCACTCGCGCTCGCCTACCCGGCCCGGCTCGTGAACCGCTGACGCCTCGCGCCGCGCGCGCGACGCTCCCTTTTTACAACCGCGCCGCTCGCGCGGTCTGCTCCCACGCTCCCCACGTCCTCCCGCGCACGCCGCCATCGCGGCGCGTGCGCGCTGCCTGCCCCACGCCGCCGTGGTTCGCCGGTTTTTGCGCCGCACAGGCACGTCGATTGCGTCATCCCCGCGCCCGCCATCCGGCGGACAGCATCTTCCTTCCAACCGGCGCTGCGCTCCGCGCGGTTCTCTGCGCGGCGGTCCCGCATCGCAATGCAGGTTTCCTGAACGAGAGGACGACATGAAATCAATACGAACGATAGTGGCCCTGTGCTCGGTCATTTCCATGCTCACGGCATGCGGCGGCGGCGACGACGCCGGGACCGTACTCGGCATCTCGAAGCCGCAGGCGCGCTTCATCAACGCGGTGCCGGCCGGCCCGAACCTCGACTACTACCTGAATGCGAAGGTCGATCAGTCGGGTGTCGCCTACAAGGGCGTGACGCGCTATCACGACATCGATTCGGGCACGCAGACCGCGAGCTACGACGTATCGGGCACGACCTCGACCGTCGCGTCTCAATCGTTCAGCGCGGCGAACGGTCACCATTACACGACGATCGCGCTGCCGAGCACGACGTCGCTGATCTCCGTCATCGACGACCCGTACGACAAGGGGCTGCTGTCGGACAAGGCGCGCGTGCGCAGCTTCAACGCATCGCCGAACGCGCAGAACGTCGACGTGTACGTCGTCGCGCCGGGCACCGACATCACGACGGTCAGCCCGACGATGGCGGGCGCGGCCTACCAGAACGCCGTCCCGGCCACGACACAGGATTCGGTCTACCTGAACGGCGGCACCTACCAGGTGGTCGTCACGACGGCCGGCAGCAAGTCGCCGATCCTCAAGACCGCACCGGTCAACATCGGCAACAACGCCGACTGGCTGCTGCTGACGATTCCGTCGGGCGGGGTCGGCGACGTGACGCCGAACGACATTCACGTGCTCGTCGCCCAGGGCAACGACGCCGATACGTCCGCGCAGGAACTCGGGCCGCAGTAAGGGCCGAAAACGATCGCGGCGGCCGGTGCGCTCGCATCGGCCGCCGCGTGTCGGTCAGCGGTATCAGTCGTCGGACCGTTCGAGGCAGATCACGTGCTCGGCGCGTGTGCCGTCGCCGTGCTCGATATCGACGTCGCCGACATGGCGCACACGCCAGCCCGGCCGCGTCGCGATCTGCGGCATGTTGCCGGACGGCCGGCTCTCGATCCCGCCGAGCCCTTCGTCGGGCGTGTCGATCGCCTCGTCGAGCGACGCGTTCGAATAGATCACGTTGTCCTGCAGCTCCGACGCGCCGGTGCGCGCCTCCATGCCCTTGCCGTCGACGTCGACCGTGTTGTCGGTCATCGCCATGTTCGCGTTGTCGAGCGTGACGATCCGGCCGGCGGCCCGGCGCACCGGATCGCCGCTGTCGACCGCATGCGCGTCGACGTCGATCGCCGGCAGGCCGGTCGGCATCTTCCCGGCGACCGCTTCCGGCGTCAGCGGACGCCGCGCCACCTGCGCGGCCTGGGTCGCCGCGTCGGGCATGTCGCCGGCCGCCGGTGTCTTCACCGGGCTTTTCTCGATCTGTTCCCGCTGCTTTTCCGGGGTAGGGTTCGATTCCGCGTTCTGCATCGCACCTCCTTGCCCGGCCGGCGGACGCCGGCGTCACGCCGTCGCCGCCGGGCCGGAAATCGCTACAACGGTCCTTGCAAATCTTTCATGCGCACGGCCGCGCACGCACGCCGTCCGGCGCGCGTGCCCGCCGGCACCGCACCCGCGCGGCGGACGACGCGCCGCCGCGCCGCCCGCCCGACTACCGGCGCGCGTCAGCCGCCGCTCGCGCCGGCCGGCGCGGAGGCCGCGCCCGGCATGCTCGCGCCGGCGTCGCCGGGGGTGCCGGCCGCCCCGCTGCTCGGCGTGCCCGATGGCGCGGTGGACGGCGCGACCGACATGCCGCTGGCTGCGCCCGAGTCGGAACTGGTCGCGCCGTTGTCGCCCTTCTTCTGGCAGCCTGCGCCTGCCGCGAGGCCCGCGATCAGGATGCCGGCGAAGACGGCTCGCGATACGTGACGAAGTGAATATCGCTGCATGACACCTCCGCTGATGTCGATGTGGATGGAACCCGCTGACTCGCAATTTGCGTGCCGTTCCCCGCCACCGCGGCCGTCCGCGTTCCATTCGTTTTCCAAATGACGCCCAGCCGAATATTTAATTTCCCATCGTCCGGCCCGCCGCCCATACTCGCGAACAAATCCGAGACATAACGTCCACGGCGGCCGACCGCGCTGCGTACCCACGCAGCCGGTGTCGCGCCCCGCACATGGAAGGAGACAACGGCGTGCAACTGGAAGCCATCCACCGCACGGGCCTCGGGCTCGGCGCGGACGACGCATCGCATCGAACCGACACGGCCGCGCGCGATCCCGCGCTGAGCCCGCGGCTGCATAACCCCGATCTCGCGCCGACCCGGGCCGAGGGCCGGACATGGGGCCGCTACAGCATCTTTGCGCTGTGGACCAACGACGTGCACAACATCGCGAACTACTCGTTCGCGATCGGGCTGTTCGCGCTCGGCCTGTCGGGCTGGCAGATGCTCGCGTCGCTCGCGATCGGCGCGGTGCTCGTGTACTGCTTCATGAACCTGACCGGCTACATGGGCCAGAAGACCGGCGTGCCGTTCCCGGTGATCAGCCGGATGAGCTTCGGCATCTACGGCGCGCTGCTGCCCGCGATGATCCGCGCGGTGATCGCGATCGCATGGTTCGGCATCCAGACCTATCTCGCATCCGTCGTGCTGCGCGTGCTGCTCACCGCGATCTGGCCGGGCCTCGCCGCGTTCGACCAGAATGCGATCTTCGGGCTGTCGACGCTCGGCTGGATCACGTTCGTCGCGATCTGGCTGGTGCAGATCGGTATCCTCACGTACGGGATGGAAATGGTCCGCAAGTACGAGGGGCTCGCCGGCCCGGTGATCCTCGTCACGACGCTGTCGCTCGCCGCGTGGATGTTCAGCCGCACCGGCGGCCAGCTCGCGATGTCGATCGGCAAGCCGATGACCGGCCTGAAAATGTGGACGGAAATCTTCGCGGGCGGCTCGCTGTGGCTCGCGATCTACGGCACGCTGGTGCTCAACTTCTGCGACTTCGCCCGTTCGTCGCCGAGCGCGAAGACGGTGCGCGTCGGCAACTTCTGGGGCCTGCCGGTCAACATCCTCGTGTTCGCGACGATCAGCTTCGTGCTCGCCGGCGCGCAGTTCAAGCTGAACGGCCACATCATCCACAGCCCGACGGAAATCATCGCGACGGTGCCGAACAAGCTGTTCCTCGTGCTCGGCTGCCTCGCCTTCCTGATCGTGACGGTGGCCGTGAACATCATGGCGAACTTCGTCGCGCCGGCCTTCGTGCTGACGAGCCTCGCGCCGCACCGCCTGTCGTTCCGCCGTGCGGGCCTGATCAGCGCGACGATCGCCGTGCTGATCCTGCCGTGGAACCTGTACAACAGCCCGATCGTGATCGTCTATTTCCTGTCCGGCCTCGGTGCGCTGCTCGGCCCGCTGTACGGAATCATCACGGTCGACTACTGGCTGGTGCGCAAGCAGCGCGTGAACGTGCCCGATCTCTACACCGAAGCGCCGACCGGCACCTACTTCTACACGCGCGGCGTGAACCGCAAGGCGCTCGCGGCGCTCGTACCGTCCGCGCTGATCTCGATCACGCTCGCCGTCGTACCGGCCTTCAGCGCGATGACGCCGTTCTCGTGGCTGCTCGGAGCCGCGATCGCGGGCAGCGTGTACTGGCTGCTGGCTGATCGCACACGGCACTACGAAGAACGTTCGGGCGAGCACATCGCGGTCGCCTGCGCGCAACACTGATACACACGCATACGGAGTCAGCAATGAGGATCCTGGTAGTCAACGTCAACACGACCGAGTCGATCACCGATGCGATCGCCGCGCAGGCGCAGGCCGCCGCGTCGCCCGGCACGGAGATCGTCGGGCTGACGCCGCGCTTCGGCGCGGAATCGATCGAAGGCAACTTCGAGAGCTACCTCGCGGCGATCGCCGTGATGGATCGCGTGTTGAGCTACGACGAGCCGTACGACGCGGTGATCCAGGCCGGCTACGGCGAGCACGGCCGCGAAGGGCTGCAGGAACTGCTGACGGTGCCCGTCGTCGACATCACCGAAGCGGCCGCGAGCGTCGCGATGCTGCTCGGCCATCGCTACTCGGTCGTCACGACGCTCGACCGCACGGTGCCGCTGATCGAGGATCGCCTGAAGCTCGCCGGGCTCGATGCGCGCTGCGCGTCGGTGCGCGCGAGCGGCCTCGCGGTGCTCGAACTCGAGGCGCACCCGGCTCGCGCGATCGAATCGATCGTCGGCCAGGCGCAACGCGCGGTGAAGGACGATCACGCGGAAGTGATCTGCCTCGGCTGCGGCGGGATGGCCGGCCTCGACCGGCAGATCGAGGAATGCACGGGCGTGCCGGTGGTCGATGGCGTGTCGGCCGCGGTCGCGCTCGCCGAGTCGCTGGTGCGCCTGAAGCTGAAGACGTCGAAGGTCCGCACGTATGCGCCGCCGCGCCCGAAGCGGATCGTCGGCTGGCCCGGAACCTTCGCAAAATGACGGGCCCCCGGCCGGTGGCCGCATCGTGCGGCCGCCTCGTATCGCCGGGAGGCGGATCGGCATGCCGGACCTGCTAGACCCCACCGCGCTGCGCCGCGGCGCATCCGACGCCACGGGCGCGCTCGACGTGCTCGATGCACGGCTGATGCGCATCCTGCTCGTGCTGCTGACCGAGCGCACCGTGTCGCGCGCGGCCGTGCGCCTGAACATGTCGCAGCCGGCGACGAGCGCCGCGCTCAAGCGCCTGCGCACGCTGCTCGGCGATCCGCTGCTGGTGCGCAGCCGCTACGGGATGGTGCCGACCGAGTTCGGCGCGCGCTTGATCGAGCCGCTGCGCAACGCGCTGCGCGTGATCGACTTCATCCGCATCCAGCAGCCGACGTTCGACGCGCGCACGTCGGTGCGCACCTACCGGATCGGCTGCCCCGACTACCTGAACGTGCTGTTCGTGCCGAAACTCGTCGCGCTGTTTCGCGAGCGCGCGCCGAACGCGCAACTGGTGTTTCATCCGCTCGGCGACGGGTTCGACGACGAACGCGCGCTGGCGGACGGCGAACTCGACGTCGTGATCGACAACCGGCCCGCACGCCAGTCGCGCTTCCGGCAGGACGACCTGTTCGACGACCGCGTCGTGTGCCTGATGCGCGCAACGCATCCGCTCGCGCGATGCGGCGCGATGACGGCCGCCGGATTCGCGGCGGCGCCGCAGCTGTGCCCGACGCCGTCGTGGCTCGAAGCGTCGGGCGCGATCGACCGGCAGCTCGAACGCGTGGGCCTGCAGCGGCGCATCGTCGTCACGCTGCCGCACTTCGAACTGGCCGCGCACGCACTGGTGCGCGCCGACCTGATCCTCACCACCACGTACCGGCTCGCGCGGCACTACGCGAAGCTGCTGCCGCTCGCCGCGGTCGCGCTGCCGGCCGAGCCGCCGGATATCGTGTACCGGATGACGTGGAACGAATCGGGGCCGTGCGCGGAAGGCGTTCGCTGGCTGCGCGGGCTGATCGCCGAGGCGACGCGCGCATGGCTCGACGCCGAGGCGAGGCTGCCTGCGGTCGCCGCGGTCGCCGCCGTATCCGCTTCCGGGCCCGATGCGGACACCGCGAAAACCGCGCCGGCCGCCGCCGAGCCGCCCGAACCCACCCGGCGCACGCGCCGCAGACCGGCCCCGCATTGTCATGCGTCGCATCCGGCGCGCGTCGCGCACGCGGCACGCATCCACCGCACCGCGACGAAGTCGCACTGACCGGCACCGCACCCGGGCCGGCATGATCCGCTCGGCCGCCGCATGTCAGACCGGTCCTGTTCACCCGCGCCGTGCCGAATCGTCGGGATGACGCGTCGAACCCGTGTCGGTGGACGTCGCATCGCGAACGCCCGTGGCCACTCGATCGAATCACCGGCAGCGACACGATCGCCCCGAACGTCGACAAACAGCAGGATCGTGCGCGACGTTGCGCATGCTTCACATCGTTTCACATCACGCGCCTTCGCATCGGTTGCGTCAGCAACTTGTATGCAACGACGGCCGCAACCAGCGCCAGCACGCCGCTCACCGTGAGCGCATCGGCGAACCCGCTCGCGAACGCGACGGGCGCCGCCCGCGCGAAGGTGCCGGCAGCGGCCGGCGGCACGCGGCCGAGCGCCTGCGCCAGATCGCCGGCCAGCAGGCTCGACATGAACGACTCATCGGCGAATACGCGCAGGCCAGGCGTCGCGGACAGCAGGCGGTCGAGCCGCGCATGCGTGCTCGCCGCCAGCACCGCGCCGAGCACGCCGACGGCCGTGACGATCGCCGAGAAGCGCGTCGTCGTGCTGATGCCCGACGCCATGCCGGTGCGATGCGGCGGCACGCACGCCATGATCGCCTTCTGCGTGTCGCCGTTCATGATGCCCGCGCCGCACCCCGTCACGAACATGCCGAGCGCGACGAGCCGGTAGTCGCCACTGGCCGTCAGCGCCGCGGTCGCGAGGTTGCCGGCGCCGATCAGCGCGAGCCCGCCCGCCAGCACGCCGCCGGACGACACGCGCGCGGCCAGCGCCGCGCCGAGCGACGGACCGGCGATCATCGCGAACGCGAACGGCAGCATCCCGAGCCCCGCGTCGATCGCCGACATCCCGAACGCGTTTTGCAGGTACAGCGGCAGGAACGTCATCATCACCTGCGCGCACGCCGCGTAACCGAACATCGCGAGCACGGCGCCGACGAAGCGCGGCTGGCCAAACAGCGCGAGATCGATCATCGGCCGCGCTTGCCAGCGCTCCGCTCCGACGAACGCCGCCAGCAGCGCGGCCGCGAGCGCGAGCCGGCCAAGCGTCGCGCCCGACAGCCAGCCGTGCGACGGCGCACCGATCAGCGCCGCGATCGCGCTGGCGAGCGCCGCGCCGAACAGCAGGCTGCCGGCCGCATCCACGCGCTTCGCATGCGGATCGTTCGATTCGTCGATCGCGACGCGCGCACCGGCCGCCAGCAGCAGGCAGACGGGCAGGTTCAGCAGGAACACCCAGCGCCACCCGATCCATTGCGTGATCGCGCCGCCGACGAGCGGCGCGATGGCCGTCGCGATTCCCATGCACATGCCCCAGATCGCCCACGCACGGGCCCGTTCGCGGCCGTCCGGGAAACGGTTCGCGATCACCGCGAGCGCCGCGGTCAGCAGCAGCGCGGCGCCGCCGCCCTTCACCGCACGCGCGGCGATCAGCCAGCCGGCCGACGGCGCGATGCCGCAGCCGAGCGACGCGACAAGGAACAGCGCGAGCCCCGTGAAGAGCATCCGCTTGCGTCCGAAGCGGTCGGCGAGCCCGCCGGCCGGCAGCAGACACGCGGCGAACGCGGTCATGTACGCGCTCACGACCCATTCGATATCGGCGAAGCTCGCATGAAAGCTGCGCGCGATGCTCGGCAGCGAGACGGCCACCACGTTGGTGTCGAGCACGATCAGCGAGCAGGTCGCGGATGCGACGGCGAGCGTCGCGGCGGCAGGCACGCGGGTGCCCGTGCGCGGGACGGCAGCCGCGCTCGTGCGCGACGCCGGTGAAGACTGGGACATCCGGCACTCCGGAACAGGATGAGCGAGCCGTATGCTAGGCTTGTCCCGTATTGCCTGTCATTGACACTTCAATGCTGTTTTATTGACGAAAATTGCAACCATGGACCGGCTCGAATTCCGTCACGTGCGGGCGTTCCTGAGCGTCGCGCAACATCTGCATTTCGCGCGCGCGGCGGAGGCGCTCGACATGGCGCCGCCCGCGCTCACGCGGCAGATCCAGGAAGCCGAGCGGGTGCTCGGCGTGCGGCTGTTTCACCGGTCGCGCCGGGCGGTCACGCTGAGCGCCGCCGGCGAGGCCTATCTCGCGGAAGCGCGCGCCGCGGTCGAGCATCTGCAACGCGGCCGCGAACTCGCCGCGCTGGCCGAACGCGGCGAACTCGGCCGGATCGAGATCGGCTATGTGTCGTCGGCCGTGTATTCGGGCACGCTGCAGCGCACCGTCGGCGCATTTCGCGCCGCGCACCCGCGCATCGAGCTGAACCTGCGCGAAGTGCCGATGGACGACGTCGCGAACCAGCTCGACGCCGGCCGGCTCGACCTCGCGTACGTGCGCCCGCCGCTCGCGCTGCCCGGCGGCCTGCGGATCGTCACGCTGCAGCGCGACGTGTTCGTCGCGGCCGTGCCCGCCGATTCGCGCTACGCGGCGATGGCCACCGTGCGCGCGGCGGACCTCGCCGACGCGCGCTTCGCGGTGCCCGAACAGGCGCTCGGCACGCTTGAAGTCGCGCGCCGCGGCCGCTTCGCGCCGGTCGTCGCCGCGCGGCCGGGCGGCCTGCTCGCGGTGCTCGCGTGCGTGTCGGTGAACGGCTGGGTCGCGGTGATTCCCGACGCGCTCGCCGGTTGCGTGTCGCTGCCGGGCGTCGTGTACCGGCCGATCGCCGGCAAGCCGATCATGTCGGAACTCGCGCTCGCGCACCGGCGGTTCGAAAAGGCGCCTGCGGTGCGGGCATTCCTGCGCACGATGCCGCCGGCCGCGTAAAGCGCCCGCGCAAGCGTCCGGGCGTCGGGTGTCGGGTCGACGCCGGCCGCACCGGCGCCCGCCGCGCGAATATGCATTTCACGATTCGATGTTTGTCGGCCGGAAACCGATTCCGTAACCTGCCCGGCAGCCGCGCGGCCCGCGCGCGGATCACCGAGGACACACCGCCGATGCCCCACGCTTCCGCCCCAGCGCGCCGCCGCGCGCTGCAGTGCCTTGCCGCCCTCGCCGCCGCGCCGCTCGCGGGCGGCCTTGCCCTGCCCGCCCACGCGGCCGGCGCCGATCTGTCGGGCGTCACGCTCGTCCTCGGCGACCAGGCCGGCGGCCTGCGCGCGCTCGCCGAAGCGGCGCGCGTGCTCGACGGCACGCCGTACCGGTTCCGCTGGGCCAACTTCCAGGGCGCCGCGCCGCTGTTCGAAGCGCAGCGCGCGGGCGCGATCGATCTCGCGCCGGCCGGCGACCTGCCGGTCCTGACGGCCGCGCTCGGCGATCCGTCGTTGCGGATCGTCGCGACGCGCGTCGGTTCGCCGGCGTCGCTCGGCATCGTCGTGCAGCCCGACTCGCCGGTTCGCGCCGTGGCCGACCTGAAAGGGCAAACCGTGGTCGTATCATCGGCGCGCGGCAGCATCTCGCAATACCAGCTGTATGGCGCGCTGCGCGAACACGGGCTCGCGCCACGCGACGTCGACGTGCGCTTCGTGCTGCCGGTCGACGCGTTCGCCGCGTTCGAGGCGAAGCGGATCGGCATCTGGGCCACGTTCGATCCGTACTACGGGCATGCGGTGCGCCGCGGCGCGCGCATCGTCCGCGACGGCAGCGGCATCAATTCGGGGCTCGCGTTCCTGACGTCGCCGGTCGAGACACTCGACGATCGCGGCAAGCGCGCGGCGCTTGCGGACGTGCTCGCGCGGCTCGCCCGCGCGGGCCAATGGGCGCTCGCGCACCCGGCCGACTACGCGAGCGTCTATGCGTCGCTCACGCGCCTGCCGCCCGATGCGGCCACCGACATCGCGCGCCGGGCCGCGCTCGCGCAGCGCAGCCTCAGCGGCGCCGACATCGACGTGTTGCAGCGCGTCGCCGATCGCGCGGCGGCGGACGCGATCCTGCCGCGCCGTGTCGACGTTGCATCGATTGCCATCCGGCAGGTGTCCGCGTGAGCGATGCGGCGCGAGGATGCGCTCAGCGCGGCCGCGCCATATCGAGATCCGGCACGTCGTCGCCGAACGTCGACGCGACGAGCGTGCGCATTGCGGCGATCAGCAGCGTCGGCCCCGACTGGTTGAACGTGCAGCGCTCGCCCGCGGCCGGCACCGCGCGGTGCAGCACGGCACGCCACGCGCCTCGCCCGCCGTCGCGCTCGAACCCGGCAAACGGCAGCCGCTCGACGATCGGGCCGCCGTCCGCCCAGGACGACGACGGCGCGAACGGTGTCGGGACGCCGCCCGGTTCGCGGATCACCGTGCAATGCGACGTGTCGACGCGGGGGGCGACGAGGTCTTCCGCCATCGCTACCCAGTAATCGAGCGGCGCGCCTGTCAGGTCCTGCACTTGCATGACCGTCTCCGTATGACGTTGTGTTGAACGACATCGTAGCCGTTGTCCGCACAGCCGCAAGGACTGCTCCCATGCGCGACAGGGTTTCGTCCGCCGTCGCGCCGCGATAAGCATAGTTCAAATCGTTTCTTGTCGGCCCCAGGCACGTCATCGAGAATGCTTCGACGGACCGCCCCCGGCACCTCCGCCCAAAACGTACTCCTGACCGATCGATTCCATGCTTCCACTGCGCCTGCTGCGATCGCTGCTGATCGCGTCCCTCGTTGCATTGCCGGCCGCCGCCGCGCACGCCGACAAGCCCACCACCCTGCGTATCGGCGTTGCCCAGCAAGGCGCCGGCGATCCCCCCACCTTCGGCGGATCGAGCGCCGCCACCGTGCAGTTGCAACAGCTCGTCGAGAAGGAATTCGCCGCCGACGGCATCAAGGTGCAATGGCTGTTCTTCAAGGGCGCGGGCCCGGCCGTCAACGAGGCGATCGCCAACAAGGCGCTCGACTTCGCGTACCAGGGCGACCTGCCCGCCGTGCTCGCGCGCTCGAACGGGATCAAGACGCGCCTGCTGCTCGCCGCGAGCGTGCGCTCGGGCATCAAGATCGCGGTGCCGCCCGACTCGACGATCCGCTCGATCAAGGACCTGAAGGACCGCCGCGTGTCGATCTTCCGCGGCACCAACCTGCAGCTCGTCGCCGACAACGCGCTCGCGAAGAACGGCCTCGGCGAACGTGACCTGCGCGTGATCAACCTCGACGCCGCCAGTTCGCTCGCCGCGCTCGCGTCGAAAGGCATCGACGCGTCGGTGGGCGACTACGCGCTATACAAGCTGCGCGACGCGGGCCTCGCGAAGATCATCTACGAATCGCAGAACGACGGCCCGCAGCTGACGCGCCAGACCCACCTGCTCGTGCTCGACGATTTCGACCGCGCGCATCCGGACATCGTGCAGCGCGTCGTCACCGCGTTCGTGAAGGGTGCGCAATGGTCGTCCGACGAGGCGAACCGCGATGCGCTGTTCAAGCTGTGGGCAAAAAGCGGCGTGCCGTATTCGTCGTGGCAGGACGACTACGCGAACCAGCGCCTGAAGGACCGCCTGTCCCCGCTGATCGACCCGTTCGTCATCGCGCGCTACAAGGCCGTCGCGCAGGATGCGCTGAACCTGAAGCTGATCCGCCAGCCGGTCGACGTCGACGGCTGGTTCGAGCCGAAATATCTCGACAATGCCTTGCGCACGCTGAAGCTCGAACACTACTGGCAACGTTACGACGCGGCCGGCAAGCCCCTCTCCTGACCCGGACCGCCCCGATGAGCGACACCGCGTTTCCCGTCCCGTCGTCCGAATCGCCCGCGCTCGCCGTGCCGCCGCGCCGCGCGGCGGCGCTGCGACGACTCGCGTGGCAGCTCGCACCGTGGGCGCTGCCCGCGCTGCTGTTCGCGCTATGGAGCGTCGGCAGCGCGCGCGGCTGGATCGCGCCGCAGATCCTGCCGCCGCCCGAACGCGTGGTCGACACGCTGGCCGACCTCGCATCGAGCGGCGATCTCGTGCGCCACACGCTGATCAGCCTGCAGCGCGTGCTCGTCGGCTTCGCGGCCGGCACGCTGCTCGGCGTGTCGATCGGCGTCGCGCTCGGACTGTCGCGCACGCTGGAAGCCTACGTGCTGCCGAGCTTCAACGCGCTCGTGCAGATTCCGGTGCTCGGCTGGCTGCCGTTCCTGCTGCTGCTCGTCGGCGTCGGCGAACCGCTGAAA
This sequence comes from Burkholderia sp. 9779_493, assembly GCF_015712215.1. Classification (NCBI taxonomy): domain Bacteria; kingdom Pseudomonadati; phylum Pseudomonadota; class Betaproteobacteria; order Burkholderiales; family Burkholderiaceae; genus Burkholderia; species Burkholderia sp. 9779_493. Next base: position 73,368 of record NZ_JACCQA010000010.1, on the reverse strand, counting down.
TACCTGCTGATCGCGCATGCGGCGCTCGTCCCCGTCACGCTGAGCACGTTGCAGGGGTTTCGCCAGACGCCGCCCGCGCTCGACGAAGTCGCGCGCGGGTTCGGCTACACGCGCCGGCAACGCATCCTCCACGTCGTGCTGCCGGCCGCGATTCCGACGCTCGCGACCGGCGTGCGGCTCGCGTTCACGAAATCGTGGCTCGCGCTCGTCGTGGTCGAACTCGTCGCGTCGTCCGAAGGGCTCGGCTACCTGATCGTGTACGGGCGGCAACTGTTCCAGCTCGATCTCGTGATGGCGGCCGTGGTCGTGGTCGGCCTGCTGATCAACCGGGCGCTCGACGCACTCGAAGCGCGCCTGCGCCGCGGCGTGCCGTCCGCGTTTCGCGGTTGAACCGGTCCGCCCGACCAATCGAAGGAGAGTCGCCCGTGCCCCACGCCGCCACGCCGTCAACGACACCGCCCGCCCGCCGCCTGCATGCACCCGACTGGCGCGGCTTCGTCCTGCCGCTCGCCGCATTGGCGTGCTGGTGGGCCGTCGCTTCCGCCCATCTCGTGAAAAGCGGCCTGCTCGTCGGTCCCGCCGACGTGCTGCACACCGCGTGGGCGCAGGCCGCGAGCGGCGCGCTCGGCCGTGCATTGTCGGCATCGCTCGCGCGCGAGGCGTGCGGGTTCGCGATCGGCGCGACGGGCGGGCTGTTGCTCGGCGCCGCGCTCGGGCTGTCGCGCATCGCCGCGCGAATGGTCGGCCCGAGCTTCGACACGTTCAAGCAGATCTCGCTGTTCGCGTGGATTCCGCTGATTTCGGTGTGGTTCGGGCTCGGCGACGTCGCGAAGGTCGTGTTCCTGTCGCTCGCCGCGCTGCTGCCCGTCGCCGCCCATACCTGCGACGGCATTCACGCAGTGCCGCGCGCGTATGTCGATGTCGCTCGCGCACTGCGCTACTCGCGGCTCCAGCTGATCCGCCACGTGATCCTGCCGGCCGCGCTGCCATCGATCTTCACCGGCCTGTATCTCGGCCTGATCTATTCGTGGCTCGCGACGCTCGGCGCCGAGTACCTGCTCGTCGCCGGCAGCGGGATCGGCAACACGCTGATCGACGGCAGCGAGCAGTTCCGGATGGATCTCGTGCTGTTCGGGATCATCGTCGTCGGCGTGACCGGCTGGGCGCTGAACGCGACCGCCCGCGCAATCGAACGCAAGGTGCTGGCCCGGCGCGACGACCTGCCCCGTTGAGCGTCCTTTTTCTTCCTGTCGCCCTCTTCCCCAGACCGCCATGACGACCCTCGCCTCCGATTCGCTCGACATCCTCCATGTCAGCAAGCACTACACGCAGCGCGGCACGACGCTCGCCGTGCTCGACGACGTGTCGCTGCACGTGCGTGCCGGCGAATTCGTCACGATCGTCGGCGCCAGCGGCTGCGGCAAGTCGACGCTGCTGCGGCTCGTCGCCGGACTCGATACCGATTACACGGGCGAAATCCGTGCCGGCGACGAACGCGTGCGCGACACGTCGCTGCAGCGCGGCATCGTGTTCCAGGATCACCGGCTGTTCCCGTGGCTGACCGTCGAACAGAACATCGGCGCCGCACTGCGCAACGCGCCGCTGGACCCGGCCGCGAAACGGCGCGCGGTCGCGGAACACATCGCACTCGTCGGACTGAACGGCTTCGAGCACGCGTTTCCGAACCAGTTGTCGGGCGGGATGGCGCAGCGCGTCGCGATCGCGCGCGGCCTCGTGAACCGGCCGCGCGTGCTGCTGCTCGACGAGCCGTTCGGCGCGCTCGACGCGCAGACGCGCGCGAAGATGCAGAACGAACTGCTGCGCATCTGGGAACAGGAACGCATCACGATGATGCTGGTCACGCACGACGTCGACGAAGCGGTCTATCTCGGCGACCGCGTCGTCACGATGGCGCCGCGTCCGGGCCGCATCGCGCGCATCGTCGACGTCGCGCTGCCGCGCCCGCGCCGGCGCGATTCATTGGAATTCGCGCGCTTGCGCGACACCGTGCTCGCCGATTTCGACGACGGCGAGCCGCCGGGCGACGACGCGTCGGGCGGCTCGCGCATCGATGCGGCGCGCCCGCACCGGATCGGCGAATGGCGGCTCGCGTGGTAGCGACGCGACGCGTGCGCCTTGTTCAGCAGGACGACACATATCGTTCATCGCAGCGCGCACGCTAAGGTTGTGACGATTCATCGGTTCCGGTTCCGCGCGGTCCCTGCTTGAATGGAGATTCGACCGACCCGACTCCAGGAGACTCCCGATGTCCGAAGTCCAGCACGCCGCTCCGTCGTTTTCGCCCGCTTCGCATGCCGCACCGCGCCCGGCCGCCGTCCCGCTCCAGCTTCGCCAGGTCGCCGGCCGGATCGGCGCCGAAATCGCCGACGTGCGGCTGTCGGCCACGCTCGACGATGCGACGTTCGACGCGATCCAGGCCGCGCTGCTGCGCCACAAGGTGCTGTTCTTCCGTGGCCAGCACCATCTCGACGACACCGCACAGGAAGCATTCGCCCGCCGCTTCGGCGACACGGTCGCGCACCCGACCGTGCCGTCCGTCGACGGCAGCGCGGCCCTGCTCGAACTCGATTCCGCGCACGGCGCACGCGCCAATTCGTGGCACACCGACGTGACCTTCGTCGACGCGTACCCGAAGATCTCGATCCTGCGCGCGGTCGTGATTCCGCCATTCGGCGGCGATACCGTCTGGGCCAACACGGCCGCCGCGTACGCGCATCTGCCCGACCCGCTGCGTGCGCTCGCCGACACGCTGTGGGCGCTGCATACGAACGCGTACGACTATGCGTCGACGCACGTGCATGCCGACGATGCGCAACTGAAGCGCTACCGCGAAGTGTTCACGTCGACCGTCTACGAAACCGAGCACCCGGTCGTGCGCGTGCATCCGGAAACCGGCGAGCGCACGCTCGTGCTCGGCCACTTCGTGCAGCGGCTCAAGGGGCTGTCGGCGCAGGATTCCGCGCATCTGCTGCAGGTGTTCCACGAGCACGTGACGCGCCTCGAAAACACCGTGCGCTGGAACTGGCGGGAAGGCGACGTCGCGATCTGGGACAACCGCGCGACCCAGCACTACGCGATCAACGACTACGGCGATGCGCGCCGCGTCGTGCGCCGCGCGACCGTTCACGGCGACGTGCCGGTCGGCATCGACGGACGCCGGAGCGTCCTGCTGAAGGGGCCGGGCGCCACGCTGCAATAACGTCCACGTCCCGCGGCGGCGCCCTTTCCCGCGCCGCCGCGCCATTTCCCTGGAGGACACCCGCGATGAACCGCACGCCACCTGACCGACGCCTGCACGCGCAACGATGTCGTCCGTCTCTCCCGTTCACAACCGCCAGGAGCGTCGCATGAGCGCCCTACTCGAACCCGCCGCCCAGCCGGTCGACGTGATCCCGCTGTCCGCCCATATCGGCGCGGAAATCCGCGGCGTCGACCTCACGCAACCGTTGACCACGCCGCAGATCGCGGCGATCCGCGCCGCGCTGCTGAAGTGGCGCGTCATCTTCTTCCGCGAACAATTCCTCACGCACGAGCAGCATGTCGCGTTCTCCGCGCAATTTGGCGAGCCGACGGTCGGCCACCCGGTGTTCGGGCACGTCGACGGCCATCCGGCCGTCTATTCGATCGCGAAGCATCGCAAGGCGACGCGTTTCGAAGGCGAACCGGTGCGCCGGCCCTGGACCGGCTGGCACACCGACGTGACGGCCGCCGTGAATCCGCCGTGGGCGTCGATCCTGCGCGGCGTGACGATCCCGCCGTACGGCGGCGACACGCACTGGACCAACCTCGTGCGCGCGTACGAAACGCTGTCCGCGCCGCTGCGCGGCTTCGTCGATACCCTGCGCGGCATCCATCGCTTCACGCCGCCGCCCGGCGCGCGCGCGACCGGCGCATTCGACGACGCCGTCGAGCGCCGCCCGCTCGTGACCGAGCATCCGCTCGTGCGCGTGCATCCGGAAACCGGCGAACGCGCGCTGTACGTGAGCCCGAGCTTCCTGAAATCGATCGTCGGGCTGACGCCGCGCGAGAGCCAGGCGCTGCTCGAACTGCTGTGGGAACACGTAACGCGGCCGGAATTCACGATCCGCTTCAAATGGGAGCCGCGCAGCATCGCGTTCTGGGACAACCGTGCGACCGCCCATCTCGCGCCCGTCGACATCTTCGATCTCGACTTCGACCGCCAGCTGTATCGCACGACGCTCATCGGCGACGTGCCGGTCGGCCCCGACGGCCGGCCGTCGGTCGCGCTCGAAGGCACGCCGGTCGAAACCGCGGCCGCCGTCGCACTCAACTGACGCGGCGAACGCCGGCGCGCACGAACGCGCCGGCCCCCACTTCCGTCAATCGAGCCACACGCCGTCGAACCGGTGCCCGCCGAGCGGCGAGAACGTCAGCCCGTGTACGCGCTTGGAGATCGGCAGCGACACGATCGACGTCGCGATCGGCGTGAACGGCACCTGGTCCTTGAACACCACTTGCGCCTGCTCGTACAGCGCCGTGCGTTTCGCGACATCCGCGTTCGAACGCGCCGCCGTCACGAGCTGCTCGAAGTCCTTGTTGCACCACTTCGCGAGATTGCTGCCGTGCACCGCGTCGCAGCCGAGCAGCGTGCCGAGCCAGTTGTCGGGGTCGCCGTTGTCGCCCGACCAGCCGTACAGGATCGCGTCGTGCTGGCCGTCGTGCTTCGCGCGGCGGTTGTACTCGCCCCATTCGTAGCTGACGATCTTCGCGCGCACGCCGATCTTCGCCCAGTCCTGCTGGATCAGTTGCGCCATCAGTTGCGCATTCGGGTTGTACGGGCGCTGCACGGGCATCGCCCACAGCGTCAGGTCGAAGCCGTTCGGAAAGCCGGCCTGCGCGAGCAGCGCCTTCGCGGCGGCCGGATCGCGCGGCGCGTCCTTCAGGCGCGGGTTGTACGACCATTGCGCGGGCGGCATCGGGTTCGTCGCGACCGTCGCGTCGCCGTTGAACACGGTCTTGATGATCGCCGTCTTGTCGATCGCGATGTCGAGCGCGCGCCGCACGTCGACGCGATCGAGCGGCGGATGCTGCGTGTTGTACGCGACGAACCCGACGTTGAAGCCCGTCCCCGAAAACAGCGTCAGCCTCGGGTCGCGCCGCACCGTCTCGAGATCGGCCGGCCGCGGAAACACCGACACCTGGCATTCGCCGGCCACGAGCTTCTGCAAGCGCGCGGCGGGATCGGGCGTGATCGCGAACACGAGGCGCGCGAGCTTCACGTCGTCCGGTTTCCAGTAGTCGGGATTCGCGTCGTAGCGGATCAGCGCATCCTTCTGGTACGTGCGCAGCAGGAACGGCCCCGTGCCGACCGGGAACTGGTTGATGTCGGACTCGCGATGGCGCGCGGCGAGCTGCCCCGCATATTCGGCCGACAGCACCGACGCGAACGCCATCGCGAGATTGCGCACGAACACGACGTCGGGCGACTTCAGCACGAAGCGCACCGTATAGTCGTCGACCTTCTCGATGCGCTCGATGTTGCGGTCGAAGCCGAGATCGCTGAAATACGGGAAGCTGACCGGATAGGCCTTGCGGAACGGATCGTCCGGGTCGAGCATCCGGCGGAACGTGAACACGACGTCGTCGGCCTGGAACGGTCGCGTCGGCGTGAACCACGCGGTGGTCTGGAACTTCACGCCGCGCCGCAAATGAAACGTGATCGTGCGCTGGTCGGGCGACACGTCCCAGCTCGTCGCCAGCGACGGCACGAGATCGAGCGTGCCGCGCTTGAACTGCACGAGCCCGTTGTAGATCGTGTACGTGCTCGCATCGAAATCGGTGCTCGTCGTGTGCTGGCCGGGATCGAAGCCGGCCGGGCTGCCTTCGGAGCAGTACACGAGCGTCTTGCCGGCGGGTGCGGCGAGCGCGTGCGTCGCGGCGCCGGCCAGCAGCAACGACGCGGCGACGCCGCGAAGCACGGCGCGGGCATGCGGTACGCCGCGCGTACGGCGCGCGGCTGACGAAACGAAAGGATTCTTCATGGTGGCGGATGGAAGCAAGGGCTGTCATGCGAATGACGACCGCCGATCTTCGCGCGCCTCCCGCCGATCGCTTACCAATTAATTCCGCGTTGCTTATCGTCGCCGATGCATCCCGCTGCCGCTGCATCGAAAAGTCCATGCGAGCGGCGCATCCATGCCGAACACCGCGGGCCGCCCGGGCACGCGCGACGAAACCGTCGAAACCGTCGCGACCGTTCGCGCGCCACCGCATGGCCTTCCGGCCCCCTGCAGGTTCTCCGGAATGGGTGCATCGTATCGGTTGGCCGACGCCGACACCCGCGCGCGGGAATCCGCCCCGCGCGCACGTGCCGGCACGGCGCGTCCGTGCGCGCCGCCCTTTCTGGAGGAACCACGATGCCGCTCAGCCCCGATACGCCCTCTCGTCCGGTGAAATCGCCGGGCCCCGATCATCCGATCCTGATCGAACCGCACTCGTCCCGCGTGATCGTGAAGGTGGCCGACAAGGTCGTCGCCGATACGCGCCACGCGCTGGTGCTGCGCGAGGCCAGCTATCCGGCGGTGCTGTACATTCCGCGCGAGGATGCCGACATGTCGCTGCTGCAACGTACCGACCACGCGACGTACTGCCCGTACAAGGGCGATTGCGCGTACTACTCGATCCCCGCCGGCGGCGAACGCTCGATCAATGCCGTGTGGACGTACGAGCATCCGAATCCGGCCGTCGAATCGATTCGCGGGCACCTCGCGTTCTACCCGGATCGCGTCGATTCGATCGAGGAACGCCTGCTCGTCAGCGAGTGAAGACGGTCGCGCCCGGCTCCACTGCGGGCCGGTATCGTGCGCCCGCTGATTTGCATATCAGCATTCGTTGGTTGGCCGCGGGCCCGCGCGGCCGTATCGTCCTGAATCCGGCGCGGGCCGGCCCGTTGCGTGCGTCGCCCGCATCCGGCCCGGTCCTGCGCCGGCCGCGCCGCCCCCGCGCGCGGTCCGTGAACCCGCACGCAGGACATTCCGATGAACGACACCCCGCACGCAGACCTTGAAACGAATCCGGCGAACCCGCGCCGCCGCCAGTGGCTGCACGGCGCGGCCGCCGGGCTGGCCGGGCTCGCGCTCGGCCCGCTCGCGGCCGTGCCCGCGCGGGCCGAGGCCAGCGGCACGCGGCTGCGCATCGGCTTCCAGAAATACGGCAACTTCGTCGTGCTCAAGGCACGCGGCACGCTCGAGAAGCGTCTCGCGAACCAGGGCATCACCGTGCAATGGCTCGAATTCCCGGCCGGCCCGCAACTGCTCGAAGGACTGAACGCCGGCGCGATCGACGTCGGCACGGTCGGCGAAACCCCGCCGATCTTCGCGCAGGCCGCCGGCGTCGATTTCGTCTACATCGGCAACGAGCCGCCCGCGCCGCAGGGCGAGGCGATCGTCGTGCTGCCAGATTCGCCGATCCGCACCGTCGCGCAACTGCGCGGCAAGAAGGTCGCGTTCAACAAGGGCTCGAACGTCCACTACCTGCTGGTGAAGGCGCTCGAGCATGCGGGCCTCGCGTACGCCGACATCCAGCCGATCTACCTGACGCCGGCCGACGCGCGCGCCGCGTTCGTGCAGCGCAGCGTCGATGCGTGGGTGATCTGGGATCCGTATCTGGCCGCCGCCGAACGGCAGCTCGGCGCGCGCGTGGTCGCGAACGGCGACGCTCTCGTGCGCAACACGCAGTACTACCTCGCGGCGCGCAAGTACGCGGCCGCGCATCCGCAGGTGCTGCGCGCGCTGCTCGACGAAGTCGACGCGGTCGATCGCTGGGCGCGCGATCACGTGCCCGAGGTGGCCGCGCAACTGTCGCCGCTCGTCGGCCTCGACGCACCGACGCTCGAAGTCGCGCTCAAGCGCGCCGGCTACGGCGTGCAGCCGATCACGGACGCGACGGTCGCGTACCAGCAGAACATCGCCGACGCGTTCAGCACGCTGAAGCTGATCCCGGGCAAGCTATCGGTGGCAAGCGCACGCTGACGCGTCACGATGCAGGCGTCGCGCCGATGCGCCGCCATTCGTCGTAGTCGGTGACGAGGCCCGCGTCGTCGGTTCCGATATCGGCCGCATACGTGCCGCTCTCGTAGCGATACACGTGCGGCGCCGTGCGCGCATAGCGCTGCTCGCCGCGTACGATGTCGAAACCGGGGAAACGCAGCCACGCGGTGCGAATCTCGGCCGACTCGCCGACGGCGAGCGCCAGCCGCCGGATCGGCAGCGTATTGGTCGACGGGCTGAAGCCGAGATGGATGTCGGTTGCGCCCGCAAGCATCGGCGCCTCGACGCCGTCGATCGTCCACCGCCCGGCATCGCAAGCGATGTCCCATTGCCGTGGCGGCGCCGTGCCGGTCCACCGCGTCACGCGCGCCGAACGGGTGAGCCAGTCGGCACCGCATGCGATCGCGTAGTCGATCCGGAACGGCGTGCCGTCGAGCGCGCCCGTCACCGCCCCCGACAGCGCGATGTCCGTTTGCGACTCGTCGAGCCGGCACCATTCGGCCGCCTGCCACGTCTGCACGATCTGCCATGCGACGCAGTGCGTGCGTCGGGCGTCATTCCGTTGCGTCATGTCGGGCCTCCTGTCGTGTCGCGCGGAAGAACGCCGATTTTCGCTCACCGTGCGGATGAACGCACGCGGCTTCGGCGGTGCCACGGGCGCACCGGCCGATAGTCAGTATCGGCCCGACACACTCCGTCGCCCCTTCGCCGCTTTGGTACCATCCGTCGATCGGTAAAAATCGAACCGGAAGACACGAGGCGCGACTTCATGGATTTGTTGGCGACGATGCGCATCTACGTGAGGGTCGTGGAGCGCGGCACGATGTCCGGCGCGGCGCGGGATCTCGACATGGGCCAACCGGCCGTCAGCGAGCGCATCGAGAAGCTCGAAAAGCACCTCGGCACGCGACTGCTGATGCGCAGTGCCCGCACCCTCGCGTGCACGGAGGAAGGCCGAATTTTCTACGAACGCAGCAAGGCGCTGCTCGAAGCGGCCGAACTGGCCGTTGCGTCGGTATCGAAGACGGAGCATGCGCTCGACGGCACGATCCGGCTCGCGGCGCCGCAATGTTTCGGCGAGGTCGTGCTGCCGGGCGTGCTGATGCAGATCCGCACCGCGTACCCGAAGCTGCACATCGACCTCGTGCTGAACGACGATATCGTCGATCCGGTCACCGAGGGCGTCGACATTTCGATCCGGGTCGGCCAGCTCGGCGACGGCGGGTTCGTCGCGTACGCGCTCGGCGCGGTGGGCCGCGTGCTCGTCGCCGCGCCGTCGTATCTCCGCCAGCACGGCCCGATCGACACGAAGGCCGATCTCGCGAACCATCCGTTCATCCGCGTGAAAGGCGTGTTCGCGAACGAACAGGTACCGCTGCAGCGCGACGGCGGCGCAGTCGAATACGCGCGCATCCGCACCGTCATGACCGCCAGCCACTGGCGCCCGATGTTCGATACGATCGCGGCGGGCGGCGGCATCGGCGTGGTCCAGCACCCGGCTTGCACCGATGCGCTCGCGCATGGCCGACTCGTCCGCCTCCTGCCGTATTACGACGTTCCCGACTTCGCGGTCAATGTGCTGGTGCACGCGCAGCGCCCGCTGCCGCCACGCGTGCGCGCCGTCGTCGACCTGCTGAAGAAGGAAGTTCCGCTGCTGCTGACGAAGCATCGCCGGTAGTCGCCGCCCTGCGCCACCATCACGCCTGCAGCGACTTCCCCGGCTCCTTCACGTGCGCATCGACTTCCATCTGGTAGAAGCGCGCGCTGACGAAGCCGAACAGCGTCCAGCCGAGGAACACGCACAGGCCGCCGAGCATCAGCGCCTGCTCGCCCGAACTGAACAGCGCATAGAAGCTGTACGCGGTCGCGACCATCGCGACCACGTTCGTCACGAGCGCCTTGCCCGGCGGTACCTTCGCGACCTTCTGGATCGTGATCAGCGCGGCCATCGACATCACGTAAGGTACGAGGTTCGTGACGACCGCGAGATCGACGATCTTCTGGAACTGGCTGCTCAGCTCCGGGCTGATCGTCATCAGCGCGAGCGCGACCTGTGCGACCAGCAGGATCACCATGCCGACGATCGGCGTGCCCGTGCGCGTGGCACGTGCGAACACCGGCAGGAAGTAGCCGACGTCCGCCGAGCTCTTGAACACCTGCGCGACCGTAAACTGCCAGCCGAGCAGCGAGCCGATGCACGCGATCACCATCAGCGCGGTGACGATCGTGCCGACGGTCGGCGTGAACATCGTCGCGAATGCGATGCCGAACGGCGCGTTCGACTTCGCGAGGATCGCGTTGGGCACGATCCCCGCGATCACGTTGGTCGACACGATGTAGAAGATCGCCGACGCGATCGTGCCGCCGAGCACGGCGATCGGCACGTTGCGCTCCGGATTCTCCACGGCGTCCGAGTTCGCGCACGCCGATTCGAGCCCGAGGAACGCCCACAGCGTCACCGCGATCGAGCTGCCGACGGCCGCCCCGAACGGCATGTCGTGCGGATTCCACGCGGCGCCCCAGGTCGCCCCGCTGAACCAGAACCAGCCGATCAGCGACACGACGACCACCGGAATGATCACGCCCCACACCGTCACCGCGCCGATCCGGCCGGTGATGCGCGAGCCGCCGAAATTCGCGACCGTCGTCAGCACGAGCAGGAAGATCGTCCACAGGCCCGTCTGCAGCGGAGACAGCGTCGCGTCGAACAGCACGGTGCCGTAGCCGACCGCCGTGACGCCGATCGCGACGTTGGCGATCACGAGCGACAGCCCGTACGTATAGTTCGCCATGTAGTTGCCGGCCTTGCCGAACGCGTACTCCGCGTAGCCGCCCATCCCGCCCGGCTTGCGGCTCAGCATCCCGCAGCGCGCGAACGCATAGGCCAGCGCGAGCGAACCGCCGGCCGTGACGATCCACGACAGCAGCGAGATCGTGCCGACCTGCGCGAGCTTCGACGGCAGCAGGATGATGCCGGAGCCCATCATGTTGACCGCCGTGAGAATGGTGAGCTGCCAGACGTTCATCCGGTGTTTCTGCGCGGCCGCCGGGGCCGCGCCGGACACGCGTGCTGCATTTTCCATGGTGTCGATCCTTCGATGTGAGGCCGCCGCGCGGCCGGTGGCTCGTTCGCCCGGTCGGGCGTCAGGCCGTCAGGCAGTACACGCGGTACGTACCGTCCTCGACCTCCACGCCATGCGTGTCGTGCGCGAATCCCGGGAACCGCCGGTCGTACGCTTCGAGCGCCTTCAGGTAGCCGAGCACCGGGCCGCCAGCCGGCCCCGCGTTCTCGCCCGGCATCAGGAGCGGAATGCCCGGCGGATACGGCACGACGCCGGTGGCCACGGTACGCCCGGCCAGCTCGTCGAGCGTCACCTGCTCGATGCGACCCTGCACGAGATGCTCGTACGCGCGCACCGGGCTCATCTCCGGCTTCGGCAGGATCGAGAACGCCTCCGACATCAGTCGCGTCGTGCCGAGCTGCTCCATCGCCGCGAACATCGTGTCGGCCAGGTCCTTCAGCCCCATGCCCGCATAGCGCGAGCCATGCTCCTTCGCGAGCGACGGAATCGCCAGGTCGAGCGGCAGGTTCGCGTCGTAGTCGCGCTTGAAATCGCACAGCGCGCTGACGAGCGAACCCCACTTGCCCTTCGTGATGCCGATCGAGAACAGGAACAGGATCGTGAAATCGGTCGTCTTCTCGACCACGATGCCGCGCGCATCGAGATACGCGGTGACGACGCTCGCCGGGATGCCGACCGGCATCAGGCCGCCGGCCGGCGCGACGCCCGGCGTGACGATCGACACCTTGATCGGGTCGAGCATGCAATAGCCGTCCTCGATGTTGCCGAAGCCATGCCATTGCGCGCCCGGGCGCAGCACCCAGCACGCCGGGTCGCTCGCGAGCAGTTCGGGCGGCGCATCGTGGAACGGCAGCGTGCGGCCCGTGCGCGCCTCGAGCACGGTGTCGGGCTGCCAGCATTCGAAGAACCAGTCGCCCTTCGCGCCGAATTCGCCGTTCATCCGCGCGATCATCTGCCGGAACGCGACGGCCTCTTCGATCGACTCGCGCGTCAGCGCGGCGCCGCCGGGGCCGTCCATCATCGCGGCCGCGACGTCGTTCGACGCGATGATCGCGTAGTTCGGCGACGTCGACGCATGCATCATGAACGTTTCGTTGAACTGGCCATGCGGAATCGGGCTGCGGCCGTCGCGCACGTGGATGTAGGACGCCTGCGACAGCGCGGTCAGCAGCTTGTGCGTCGACTGCGTCGCGAACACCGTGGGCCGGTCCGCATGATGGTCGCGCGGGTCGCCGTGCATCGCATGGCGGTCGCGATAGATCGGGTTGAAACGCGCGTAGCCGTACCACGCCTCGTCGAAGTGCAGCCGGTCGACGCTCGCGCCGAGCAGCTCCTCGACGCGCGTCACGTTGTAGCAGAGGCCGTCGTACGTCGAGTTCGTGACGATCGCGTGCTTCGGCTGGCGATCGGCCAGCCCGGCCGCGAGCGGGTTCGATGCGATCGCCTCGCGGATCGCCGTCTGCGTGAGGCGCTCCGAGGCGATCGGTCCGATGATCCCGTAGCGGTTGCGCGTCGGCACGAGGTACGTCGGGATCGCGCCCGACATCGTCATCGCGTGTTCGGCCGACTTGTGGCAATTGCGGTCGCACAGCGCGATCTGGTCGCGGCTCACGCTCGCCATCAGGATGATGCGGTTCGACGTCGACGAGCCGTTCGTCACGTGATACGTGCGATGCGCGCCGAACACGCGCGCCGCGTAGCGTTCGCTTTCGCCGATCGGGCCCGAGTGGTCGAGCAGCGAGCCGAGCTCGCCCACCGAGATCGACAGGTCCGAGCGGAACAGCGATTCGCCGAAATATTCGAAGAACGCGCGGCCGACCGGCGATTTCAGGAAGCCGGTGCCGCCCGTGTGGCCGGGCGTATGCCACGAGTATTCGTACACGCGCGAGAACTTCGCGAGCGCGCCGAACATCGGCGGCAGGACGGTCGAGCGATAGCGTTCGATCGCCGCGTGAATGCGCCCGCCGATGAAGTCGGCCGTATCCTCGAGCAGCCACACGAAATCGTCGACCTTGCCCATCACCGCGGCCGGTACCGACGACGCGACGCTGCGGTCGGCCAGCAGGAAGATCGGCACGCTGCCGTTGCGATGCCGGATCGCGTCGACCACGGCCTCGGACGGCCCGTGGCCGTCCACGCCGAGATCCCAGTCGAGCAGCACGCACTGGATCGACGGATCGGAGCGGAGCAGCACGATGGCATCGTCGGCGGACGTCGCCGTCAGCACGTCGATACCGCGTTGCGCGAGCTCCGCGCTCAGCGTGCGGACCGCACGCCCGGTCGCGGTTTCCTGCGCGATCTCGTCGTCGACCAGTAGCGCACGCATGCCGAGACGGCGGATGCCGCCGACAGAAGTATTCATGATGTTGCCCTCGCTGTTGCGTTGCTTCGATTGGTATTGTTCGTCTCACGAGCACGCGGACAGCAGGCCACGGGCAGCGGCATGAGACGCTCGCCATTCCGGCTTGATTCGCCGTCCAATTCGGAGCCGACTATGCCATGGATGCCTTTCGATGAAAAGCTGACGATTCGGTGAAGCCATCGACGCGTTTCAAATCGGATTTCATCATTGGATCATTTTTATGTGCGCCGCAGCACGCCAATTTCCGATTATTTGATCATGCTCATGCCGCAATGGCATTTCGATCCGGTCCGATTGAGTTCGTATGTTTTTGTTGCTACGATCGGCTGCGCCGGGCACCGCCCGATCGCGGCTGTGCCGCGCCGCACAAGGGCCCTGATGCAGTGCGCAATCGGCATTCGGCATTCGCGGGACCGTTTTCAATCGGCTGTAGCGCGTATCGGTTCGCGATTGCGTCCTGGCGCGAATACGGCTCCCGTTTCAGGTCATTTACCGGAGAGTTCGCGTGAGCCTGTTGAAAATCGCAGTCGAGCCGGCGCTGATCGGCGCCTTCCTCACCACGCACGAACAGGTCGACGTATTCCAGACCGATTTCACGAATATCGCGGCAATCGTCGTCGGAATCGATTCCGCGGAAAAGGTACTGAAAACCGTCGAAAGAACCGGTTTCGCGATTCCGTTCTTCGTCGCGGTCGAGCCCGACCAGGAAGTGCCGCCGTCGGTCCTGCCGAGCGCGAGCGGCGTGATCCAGCTTCGGCACGGCGGCCGCCATTACTACGGCCGGCAGATTTCCGCCGCCGCCGACATCTACAGCGAGAACCTGCTGCCGCCGTTCTTCAAGGTCATGCGCGAATACGTGCAGCGCGGCTACGTCGAATTCGACTGCCCGGGTCACCAGGGCGGCCAGTTCTTCTCGAATCATCCGCTCGGCCGGATGTTCTTCGATTTCTTCGGCGAAACGCTGTTTCGCGCGGACCTCTGCAACGCGGACGTGCGGCTCGGCGACCTGCTGATCCACGAAGGGCCCGCGCTGGAAGCGCAGCGCAACGCCGCGCGCATCTACAACGCGGACAAGACATACTTCGTGCTGAACGGCACGTCGACGTCGAACAAGGTCGTCACGAGCGCGCTGCTCGCGCCCGACGATCTCGTGCTGTTCGATCGCAACAACCACAAGTCGGTGCACCTCGGCGCGCTCGTGCTGTCCGGCGCGCGGCCGGTCTACCTCGAGACCGCGCGCAACGCGTGGGGCCTCATCGGCGGCGTCGACAGCGCGGCGCTCGGCGAGGCGCGCATTCGCGACGCGATCCGCGACGTCGCGCCCGAGCGCGCCGACCTGCCGCGCCCGTTCCGGCTCGCGGTGATCCAGCTGGGCACCTACGACGGCACGATCTACAACGCGCGCGAAATCGTCGACCGGATCGGCCATCTGTGCGACTACATCCTGTTCGATTCGGCGTGGGTCGGCTACGAACAGTTCATCCCGATGATGCAGGACTGCTCGCCGCTGATGCTGACGCTCGGCCCCGACGATCCCGGCATCTTCGTCACGCAATCGGTGCACAAGCAGCAGGCCGGCTTCTCGCAGACGTCGCAGATCCACAAGAAGGACAGCCACATCGAGGGCCAGAAGCGCTTCTGCGATCACCGGCGCTTCAACAACGCGTACATGATCCACGCGTCGACGAGCCCGTTCTACCCGATGTTCGCGGCGCTCGACGTCAACGCGCAGATGCACGCGGGCCCGGCCGGCAAGCGCCTGTGGCGCGACTGCGTCGCGCACGGCGTCGACGCGCGCAAGCTGCTGCTGAAAACCTGCCGCCAGATCCGCCCGTTCGTCCCGCAGCAGGTCGACGGCCGCCCGTGGGCCGACCATCCGACCGAGCAGATCGTCGACGACCTGCGCTTCTTCCGCTTCCATCCGGCCGACACGTGGCACGGCTTCGATGGCTATGCGGACGACCAGTATTTCGTCGATCCGTGCAAGCTGCTGCTGACGACGCCCGGCATCGATCGCGACACGCACGAATACGCGGCGTTCGGCGCGCCGGCGCCGATTCTCGCGCGCTACCTGCGCGAGCACGGCGTCGTGCCCGAGAAGGCCGACCTGTACACGATCCTGTTCCTGCTCACGCCATCGGAGAGTTTCGGCAAGCTGCAGCATCTGGTCGCGCACCTCGCGCAGTTCGAGCGCCATCTCGACCAGGACACGCCGCTGCGCGAAGCGATTCCGTCGCTGTGCGAAGCGTATCCGGAGCTGTACGGCACGATGCGCCTGCGGCAGCTGTGCCAGCGCATGCACGACTTCTACCGCAGCCACGACATGAAGCATCTGCAGAAACAGATGTTCCGGCGCGCGCAGTTCCCGAAGCAGGCGATGCTGCCGCAGGCCGCGAATGCCGAGCTGATCCGCAACAACGTCGAACTCGTGACGCTCGACCGCATCGAAGGCCGGATCGCGACCGAAGGCGCGCTGCCCTACCCGCCGGGCATCTTCTGCGTGGTGCCGGGCGAAGTGTGGGGCGGCCCGGCGCTCGACTACTTCCGCGCGCTCGAAGCCGGGATCAACGCGCTGCCGGGCTTCGAGCCGGAAATCCAGGGCGTGTACCTGCAGACGAAGCCGGACGGCACCAAGCAGGCATCGGCGTACGTGGTCGCGGCCGGCGCGGACGCGTCGCGCATGTAGGTCCGGTGGGCGGCTGCACGCCGCCCGCCGTCTGTTCCGGAGACGACCGCCCGGCGCCGCGACGGCCGCGCACCGGCACTTGCGCATGGTCCGACCGTGCGGTACCGTCCTCCTTTCCGGGATAACCGAAGCCTCGCCTCGAAACCCATCCGTCGATTCGATCCGATGCGGCCCCGCCCCTGCCCGGCGCCGTCGCATCGCGCGTACAGGAGGGGTTTGCGTTGGACGTTCGCGTGTATCTGCTGGCCGCCGCCGTGTTCCTGGCCGGCGTTGCCGAAAACATCTGCGTCGGTATCCTGCCGGCGATCTCCGCCGGCCTTCACGTGTCGATCGCCGCTGCCGGACAGCTCACCACGATATTCTCCGCCGTGTTCGCGCTCGCCGCGCTCGTGGCCGCCTCGTTCGTCGCACGGGTCGAACGGCGCACCGCGCTGCTCGCGGCGCTCGGCGCGTTCGCGGCCGCGAACCTGGGCGCCGCCGCGAGCCCCCGCTATGCGAGCCTGTTTGCCGCGCGCGTGCTGATGGCCGCGAGCTGCGCGACGCTGATCCTCGTCGCGACGCGCTTCGCGGCCGAACTCGCGCCGGCGTCGCAACGCGGCCGCGCGATCGGCATCGTGTTCATGGGGATCAGCGCGTCGCTCGTGCTCGGCGTGCCGATCGGGATGCGCATCACCGAATGGGCCGGCTGGCGCGCGGTGTTCGTGTCGATCGCGATGCCGGCGCTGCCGCTCGGAATCTGGCTCGCCCGCCGGCTGCCGCGCATGACGCCTGCCCCGATCGGCGCCTCCGGCGTGCCGTCGTATCGCGCCGTGCTGGCGCGGCCGCGGCTGCTGGCCGCGCAATGCGTATCGATCGCGATGATCGGCGGGCATTTCACGCTGTTCGCGTATCTCACGCCATATCTGCAGGCCGTGCTGTCGCCCGGCGCGGCCGCGCTCGAAGGGCTGTACGTCGCGTTCGGGATGGCCGGCGTGACCGGCGCGTGGCTCGGCGGGCTCTTCTCGGATCGGCTCGGCGCTTCGCGCGCGCTGTGCGCATGCCCGGCCGTGTTTCTCGTCGCGATGGCCGTGCTGCCGGCGGCCGGTGCGTCGCCGCTCGCATTCGTGCCGGCAATGATGCTGTGGGGCGGCATCAGCTGGTCGATCTCGCCGATCGTGCAGAACTATCTGATCCACACCGCGCCGTCGCTGGCCGGCGCGAGCGTCGGCATCAACGTGTCGGCGATGCATGCGGGTGTCGCGCTCGGGTCGGCGTTCGGCGGCGTACTGGTCGGGCGCAATGCACTGCTCGTTACACCGTGGGCCGGCTGCGTGCTGGTGGCCGTCGCGCTGGCATGCGCATGGGTCGCGGCACGGCCCGCGCGGCAGGTCGTGCGCGCGTCGTGAATCGTGCCGGGCGATGTGCTACACCGCCCGCCGTCTCACCACGCCTGCCGGTAAATCTCCAGCGCGTCTGCCTCGGTCACCTCGCGCGGATTGTTCACGAGCAGGCGCGTCTGCAGCATCGCGTCCAACGCCATCCTCGGCAGATCGGCCTCGCCGATGCCGACTTCGCGCAGCGTGCGCGGAATGCCCGTCGCGACGATCAGCCGGTCGATCTCGGCGATCAGCGCATGCGTTTTCGCTTCGTCGCTGCCGGTGGCCGACGGCGCGACGATGGCTGCCAGTTCCGCATACAGCGGCGCGGCGGCCGGCGCATTGAAGCGCAGCACGTGCGGCAGCACCAGCGCATTCGACAGCCCGTGCGGCACGTGGAAGATCCCGCCGACCGGATAGGCCAGCGCGTGCACGGCCGCGACCGGCGCATTCGCGAACGCCTGCCCCGCGAACATCGCGCCGACCAGCATCGCTTCGCGCGCGTGCCGGTTCCGGCCGTCGTCGCACGCGGCAAGCAGGTTGCGCGACAGCAGCGTCAGCGCGTGCGTGGCCAGCATGTCGGAGACCGGATTCTTCAGCCGTGCGGACGTATACGCCTCGATCGCATGCACCATCGCGTCGATGCCGGTGGCGGCCGTCGCCGCGCGCGGCAGGCCGAGCGTGAGTTCCGCGTCGAGGATCGCGACGTCCGCGAACAGATGCGGCGACACGACGCCCATCTTGCGCGCCTCGCCGACCGTGACGATCGACACCGCCGTGACCTCGGAGCCGGTGCCGGCCGTGGTCGGCATCTGCACGAGCGGCAGCCGCGCGCTCGCGACCTTGTCGACGCCGTACATGTCGGCCAGCGCCTGCTGCCCCGGCGCGAGCACCGCGATCAGCTTCGCGACGTCCATCGACGAGCCCCCGCCCAGGCCGAGCACGATCTCGGCATCGGCCGCGACGGCCCGCTCGGTCGCGTCCAGCACCACGTGCTCGGGCGGATCGGCGATCACGTCGTCGATCACGGTGACCTGCCAGCCGTGCGCGGCGAGGCTCTCCAGCGCGGGCGCGAGCACGCCGCTGCGATGCAGGAACGCATCGGTGACGACGCACAGCCGCGCGAGCGCCGGAAAGCGTTCGCGCAACAGCGCGCCGAGCCGGCGCGCAGCGCCGAATTCGACGATCTGCGTCGGCACGGTACGGAATTGAAACGGATTCATCGGGTGCCTCCCGGTGGCGTCGCCGTGCCGGTGTCCGGCTGCACCATGTAGCGCGACACGTCGCGGCGATCGAGCAACGGCATGATCGCCCCGATTCCGATCCGCTGAAAATGCGGCGTTTCCCGATGCGCGTCGAGGCCGTCCGCATCGCGGTAGCGCTCGAGGATCACGATGTGGTCGGGATGCTCCGGCGACCGGAAATACGCGTAGTCGAGGTTCTTGGGCTCGGCGCGCGTGGCCGGCGCGAGTTCCGCGAGCAGTTCGACCACGCGGTCGCCGTTGCCGGGTTTTGCGAAGTAATGCGCGATCACCTGCAGATACGGTTCGTTCATGCTGGGCTCCAGGTTCGACACAAGCCCGTCACGCCGACGGGTCGAAATTCCACCACGCGCTGTCGCTCGTCGATACCGCGACCGCGCCGTGCCGCCGCGCGCTGCGCACGTCGTCCGCGTTGCCGACGAAACCGGACGCGACGATCGGCGGCAGCGCCTGCCGGTCGGCTTCGCTCAGGTGCGCGAGCATCGGCGCCGGCATCAGCTGCACCAGGTTCGGATCGCTCTGCTCGATCGCCTTCACGCTGCGCGGCCACGTCGAACGGTCGGTCACGAACACCTTCTGCATCGTGATCAGCCCCGCGCGGTTCGCGCGCTGGATCGTCGCGACGCGCGTCGACACGACGCTCGCGACACCGATATCGGCCAGATACTCGACGCCGCCCTTGTCCTGGGACAGCCCGTCGCAACTGTCGATGTTGACGATCACGAACTTGCCGGCCCGGGCGAGCGCCGCGACCACCGCCTGCAAGCGCCGCAGGTCGACGTTCGCGACGATGCCGACCTCGGCCGCGCTGTCGACGAAGCTGTCGGCCTGCTCGACGCCGTACAGCGTGGCGATGACGGGATGACGGGCGAGACGCGCGCCCAGCGACTTGTCCATGACGTTTACCGGTCGACGTGCGGGCCGGTCTCGTCGCCGAGACCGAGCTTGCCGGGGTTGAGGATATGCTTCGGGTCGAGCGCGCGCTTCACCGCCCGCAGCACCGGAAACGCGGTGCCCAGCGAATCGCGCATGTACGGCGCACGCAACAGCCCGACACCGTGGTGATGGCTCAACGCCGCATTGTATTGGATCAGCACCGCGTTCGCCGCGTCCCACGCCGCGCGATACCACGCGGCCCGCTCGGCCACCGCGACGTCGCCGCGCAGCGAGAAATACAGGCACGCGCCGTCCGCGTACGCATGCGACTGGTGCGCGGACCCGGCCAGCGTGCCCGGCACCGCCTGCAACGCGGCCACCACGTCGCGATAGATCGCCGCGAGGTCGCGCCAGCGGCCGCACATTTCCAGCGTGTCGGCGACGAAGCCCGGGCTGCGCTTGAAGCCTTCCGCGCTCTTGCCGGTCAGGTAGCGGGTGTCGAGCCACTTCTCGAAGATCGCGTCGCCATCGAGCTTGTGCCCGCTCGCGTCGCCGACGCGCGCGCCGATCGCCATCACCGCATCGACCATCTCCGGCGCGCCCTCGTCGGCGATCAGCAACACGTTCGTGTCGGGCAGGCCGAACTGCACGCCGCTCTCGAGCGCGTCGTAGAGCCGAAGCGCCGCCGGATTCGCGCCGCGCTGCAGGATCTCGCGGCACGCGTCGAGGCCGGCCGCGAACGTGTCGAAACCGTACGCGAGCGCACGGCCGTAGTCCGGCAGCCGATGCAGTTTCAGGCGCGCACGCACGATGATGCCGAGCGTGCCTTCGCTGCCGATGAACAACTGCTGCAGATCCGGGCCGACCGCCGCGCGCGAATACCCGCCCAGCGTGACGAGGCTGCCGTCCGCGAGCACCACGTCCATGCCGAACACCATGTCCTCGATCTTGCCGTAGCGCGTCGACAGTTGCCCCGCGCCGCGGCACGCGATCCAGCCGCCCACGGTGCTGATCCCGAACGACGACGGCCAGTGCCCCATCGTCAGCCCGTGCTCGCGCTGCAGCGTGGCCTCGAATACGTCGCCGAACATGCCGGCTTCGACGTCGACGATCTGGCTCTCGGCGTCGACGCCGACCAGCCGGTTCAACCCGCACACGTCGAGCACGATGCCGCCGCGCACCGGCAGCGCCGCACCCGTCACGTTGCTGCGGCCGGCCGACGCCGTGACCGGCAGCGTCGCCGCGTGTGCGATGCGCATCACGGCCTGCACCTGCTCGACCGTCGACACGCGCACGACGACCGCGTGCGGCGTCGCGGGCCGGCCGCCCGTCTCCGCGACCATCGACGCGGCCCACCAGTCGCGCGTCCACACGACGACGTCGGCCGGCTGCACGAGCACCTCGTCGGCCACCGCGCGCAGCGCGTCGACCTGCTGCGGCGATACCGTGACCGGCGCCCGCTGCATGCCGGCCTCGACAGGCGCGCCGCCTGTCGCGGGCAGGTTCAGTGCGTAGGGCGGCGGCGTATGCGCGCCGACGACGTAGTTGCCGCGGTTGTAGCCGCGCTTGATGGCTTCCTTGCTGATCATCCGTTTTCTCCGATGAGGATGGCTTTTTCGAGTGCGACGGCGGCGACGTAGTCGCGCACCTGGCTGGCGACGGCCGCGTCGGACAAGCCGAGCTCCGCCTGAAGGATGGCGCCGACGCGCGGCGCGGCGCGTGCCGACGCGTCGCGCGCCATCAGCCGCGCGCGGGTGCGGCGCGACAGCACGTCGTCGACGCTGCGCGCGAATTCGTGGCGTACCGCATAGAGCACTTCCGCTTCGCTGTACGGCAGCCCTTCGACGATCGGCGCGAGCAGCGACGGCGTCGCATCGGCGAGGTCGCCGACGAAGCGCGCCTCGGTGCCGTAGCGTTCGCCGAGATGCGCGGCGAGCCCGCCCGATGCGACGATCGCCTGCGGGTCGTAGCCGGCCGCGCCGAGCAGGTACGCCGATTTCGTGCGGCAGCGCGTGCGGCGGCCGAGCAGCTTGCCGACCGTATCGATGGTCTGCTCGGCCATGTGCCGCGACGTCGTCAGCTTGCCGCCGACGATCGTCACGAGGCCGTCCGGCGCGACATGGATCTCGTGATTGCGTTTCATCTCGATCGTCTTGCCGCCGGGCGGCCCGACGAGCGGCCGGCATCCGGCGATGCTGCCGACCACGTCGTCCGCGCTCAGGTCGACTTTCAACGCGGAGCGCGCGCCTTCCAGCAGGAAATCGAGTTCCTGCCGCGTGCAGTGCACGTCGTCGAGATCGCCGTCGTAGTCCTCGTCGGTCGTGCCGAGATACGACACGTTGCCCCAGCGCGTGATCGTCGCGCGGCGGTTGCGGCCCGGCACGGGGATCGTCACCGTGCAGTCGTTGCGGATCTTCAGCCACGGAATAGCGACGTGCACGCCCTTCGCGGGCCGCACTTGCAATCCAGATGCGTCGCCCTTGCGTGCACCGGTCCAGTCGCGCAGCCACACGCCGGTCGCCATCACCACCACGCGTGCCCGCACGCGCCGCTCGCGGCCGTCGGCGTGCACGATCGCGCCGTCGACCTTGCCGTGGCCGTCGCGCGTCAGTTCCACCACGCGTGCATGATTCGCCACCGCCGCGCCATGGAACGCGGCCGTGCGCACGAGGTTCAGCGTCAGGCGCGCATCGTCGACGCGCGCGTCGAAGTACAGGAAGCCGCCCGTCAGGTAGGTTTCGTTGAAGGTCGGGCAATGCGACAACACCTCGGCCTTGGTCAGCTTCTGGTGCAGGATGCCCTCGCGCCAGCCGCCGGCGATGTCGTAGGTCCACAGCAGGCTTTCGAAGGCTTTCGCGAGACGCCGGTCGAACACGCCCTCGCGCTCCATCACCGGGAACAGGAACGGCAGCCGCTGCACGAGATGGCGCGCGTTGCGCCGCAACCGCTGCCGCTCGAGCAGCGAATGGCGCACGAGCCCGAGATTGCCCTGCTCGATGTAGCGCAGTCCGCCGTGCACCATCTTCGACGATTTCGACGACGTGCCCGACGCGAAATCGCTCTTCTCGACGAGCGCGACGCGCAGCCCGCGCAGGCTCGCGTCGAACGCCGCGTAAGCGCCCGTCACGCCGCCGCCGACGATCAGTACGTCGAACGTATCCGTCTCGAGTCGCGCCAGATGCTCGTCGCGGTTCACGCGTAGCGGCTCCGTGGCCGTCATGCCGGCCCGGTCCGTGCGGGGTTTTCTGGATGGCAAAAACATCATGCTGGTCGTTCTCCGTGCTTACGCATGAGCAAAATCGGCCGCGTGCGCGAGCTCGGACGCGATCCGCGCATGCCAGGCCGCGCGCCGCCGCTGCCGGCTGTCCGCATCGATCGACGGTTCGAAGACGGCGTCGGTGACGAGCGTCGCACGGGCCGCCTCGAGCGATTCCCACAGCAACCCCGACGCGCCCGCGAGAAACGCCGCGCCGCGCAGGCTCGCGCGATCGCCGTCGCGCATCCGGCGCACCGGCACGCCGCTCACGTCGGCCTGGATCTGCAGCAGCGTGTCGCTGCCCGCGAGGCCGCCGCCGACGATCAGCTCGGACACGCCGGCCCGCGCGACCGCCTCGTTCGCCTCCATGCACGACGCGACCGAATGCGCGATGCCTTCGAGTACCGCATGCGCGACCTCGGCCTGGGTCGTCGCGATCGAGATGCCGGACAGCAGCGCACGCGCGTTCGGCTCCATCCTCGGCACGCGCAGGCCGGTGAGCGCCGGCACGAAGGTCACGCCGCGCGCCGACCCCACGGTGCCAGCCAGCGCGCTGATCTGCGCGGGGTCGTCGAACCAGCGCAACTTTTCGCAGACCCAGCGCAACGCCGAGCCGGTCGTCGCGACGAAGGTTTCGAGCGAGTAATGCGACACGCCGCCGTGCCGCCGCGCGGTCATCGCCAGCGTGCCGTCGTGTGCGTGGCCGGGTTGCGCATGCGATCCGGCGTCGGGGCGCGCCGTCCCCGTCAGCAGGTCGACGAAGCTGCCGGTGCCGTGCACGCACATCGCCTGGCCGCGCTCGACGCAGCCGAGGCCGACCGCGCCCGCGAACTGGTCGCCCGCGCACGCGAGGATCGGCACGTCGATGCCGAGCACGTCCGCGCGCGTGCGGCCGAACGCGTCGGCGTCCTCGCGCAGCGCCGGCAGCAGTTCGCGCGGAAAGCCGAGTGCGTCGAGCCACGGGTCGAAATAGCGATGCTCGCCGAGCAGGTACGCGCTGGCGGACGTCGCGTTGGTCGGCGTCGTCATGCACGCGCGTGCCTCGGACAGATGCCACAGCAGCCACGTGTCGATCGTGCCGAACGCGAGACGGCCGGCGCGATGCGCATCGGCCACCGCGCGCGACGTACGCAACTGGTGCACGGCCCACAGATACGGCGAGCGCACCCCCGCCGGCCGGCCGACCTGCGGCACCAGCACGCGGTCCCAGTCGGCCGCGAGACGGTCGAGCTCGGCCGCATGGCGCGTGTCCTGCCAGACCATCGCGGGCACGAGCGCGCGCCCGGTCCGCGTGTCCCACAGCACGGCGGTCGCACGCTGCGTCGCGAGCGCCAGCGCGACGATGCGCACGTGCTGTTGATGCGCCTGCGCGAGCGTCGCACGGCAGACGGCGAGCGTCTTGTCGAGGATCGCGTTCGCGTCCTGTTCGACGACGCCGGGCTGCGGGCTCTCGACCGACAGCGGCAGGTATTCCAGGCACGACACGTGGCCGCTCGCGTCGACGAGCGCGGCGCGCGTGCCGGACGTGCCTTCGTCGATCGCGAGAATGGCGTTTCGGGATTCGGTCATCGCTGCGTTTTCTCGATGGCGGGTTTCAGGAAGGCCGACGTGGCGCGCGCGTCGTCGCCGAAGTGCGGCGCGTCGGGTTCGTTGTCGGGATTGACGGTGGTGCGGGTCGGATCCCAGCGGATCGCGAAACAGATCGCGCTGGCCACGCACGGCACGATCGCGAGGATCAGGAACGTGTGTTCGAGGCCGTAGCGCGCACGAAACAGCGGAAAGACCAGCAGGCCGAGCGCCGCGCCGATCGAGCCGAGCGCCCCGACGATGCCGTTCGCACCCGCGCGCAATTCGCCGCGAAACGACAGCGACGACAGGCTCTTGCCGTTCGCGCCGGGGCCGGCCGAGTGGAACAGGATGAACAGCGACGGCACGACCACCGACAGCCACAGCGGCATGCGCGCATGAAACAACCCGAGCGCAACCAGCATCACGCAGACCGCCGCGAAGCCGAACGCCGACGCGCGACGCAGCCCGACACGGCGGCCGACCGCCGACGACGAGAAGCCGCCGACGATCCCGAACAGGTTGAACACGAGCGCGCCGAGCGTCGCGTAGACGAAGTCCTTGCCGAACAGCGCCGCGCTGATCAGCGGCAGGTACCAGCCGATCGCGAAGTATTCGATCGACTGGCCGATCTGCACGGTCGCGGCCAGGATCGTGCGCGGCAGGTAGACGCCGCGAAAGATCAGCAGCACGTTCGCGAGGCCGCGCGTGGCCGGATTGACGATGGGAGTACGTTCATGCGCGGGCGCGGCGACGAATGGCTGCCCGTAGATGCGCGTCATCGCGCGCGCCGCCTCGTCGAGCCGCTCCTTGCGGGCGAGCCAGATCGGGCTTTCGACGAGGAATGCGCATTGCAGCGCGAGGATCGCGATGCCGAACACGGCGGTCGCCGCCACCGAGTAGCGCCAGATCGAATCGCCGACCTGCCAAGCATGAAACAGCAGCGCGAGCAGCAGGTTCAGGCACACGGCCGTGTACCACATGCCCTGCCAGGTATTGAGTCGGCTCTTCAGGCGGCCCGGCGTGAATTCCGCGAGCATCGCCATCGCGATCGCGAAGTCGATGCCGTACGCCATCCCGACGAAGAAGCGGCCCGCGAGAATCGTATTGAAATCGGGCGCGAACACCACCAGCAACGCGCCGATCACCGACAGCAGCTTCGCGGCGATCAGCGGCCGCACGCGGCCCCAGCGGTCGGCCATCCAGCCGCCGATCGGGTTGAACGCGATCGCGACCCACGACGCGAACGACGTCATCCATGCGACCTGTGCGGCCGACAGATGCAATTCGTGCGTCATCGGCCCGAGGCCGGCACTCAATGCCGAGTTGGAAAATGCGTCGAGAAACAGCCCGCCGAGCGACAGCCACCAGACGAGTCCCGCCCTGCCCGCGATACCGGGGCGCGTGTCGAGAAAGGAGATGACGTCTTCAATGCCATGAAGCTTGACCGCGATCGTTTGCACAATCGGCCTCCGTATATTTGTTCTGTAAGAGGCTCGACATTGCAGATGCGATCGACGCATGGAGAGACCATCTTACAGATAGTCTCTTATCTAGATCTGCCTGAGCAATTTACGGCGGGCAGCGCGCCGGTGTCAAGCGCGGTCGGTTGTGCGATGCAGCGACGCGCACGTCGGCGCTCCCGGCAATTGTTGCGTACGCAACCTCATCTCCCGGCTGGCCGCGCGCGGTCAGCCACCTGTTCACCACGGCACCGTGCGCCCCAGATAGTCGAGGTATTCGAGCCCGGGCCGCGCCCGCTTCGCGAGCAGCACGTCGACGAGGCTCGGCACGCTTTCGTCGATGGTCAGGCGTGCGTCGGGCCCGCCGAGTTCGGTGCGGACCCAGCCGGGCGCCATCAGCGCCATCGCGCGGCGCGTATCGGCCTGACGCGCCGCGAAGCTGCGCATGAACTGGTTCAGCGCGGCCTTGCTGCCGCGATAGACCTCGCGCATGCCGCTGACGTTGTTCGCGACGCTGCCCTGCCCCGACGACATCGCGCCGATCAGCCCGTCGTCGGTCACCAGATCCTGCAGCGTCTCGATCGCGCGCATCGGCGCCAGCGCATTCGTGATCATCACGCGTACGAATTCGTCGGTCGTCACTTCACCGATCGTTTCGTTCGGATCGTTGGTCGTGCCCGCGTTCACGAACAGCATGTCGAAGCGCCGGCCCGCCAGACGCTCGCGCAGCGCGGCCAGTTGCGCGGGCGCGCAGATGTCGAGCGTGCCGATCTCGAGCCGGCCGTCGAACCGCTCGGCCAGCTCGTGCAGCTGCGTGCGCCCCGATCCTGCGCGCACGGTCCCCGTCACGTTCCAGCCCTTGTTCAGGAAGGCCTCCGCCATCGCGAGCCCGAGGCCGCGCGACGCCGCGACGAGGAGGATCGCGGGCGCGTTGCGTCGATTCGATTCAGTCGATTGCATGGTTTTTGCGTTTACCGTGTTCGTCATGCACCCACTATAGGCGTGCACCATGACAGGCGCCAGACGCACCGAATGCAATCCATCGTTGCATCAAACGCCATGTCACACCTCGCAGTGGCGTATCCTGTCCACATGGGAAACATCGACCTGAACCTCGTCACCGCGCTCGACGCGCTGCTGTCGGAGAGCAGCGTGACCGGCGCCGCGCGCCGGCTGGGCCTGAGCACGTCCGCGATGAGCCGCACGCTCACGCGGCTGCGCGCCGCCACCGGCGATCAACTGCTCGTGCGCGCCGGGCGCAGGCTCGTGCCGACCCCGCACGCAACCGCGTTGCGCGACCGCGTGCATGCCGTCGCGAGCGACGCGCGCGCCGTGCTGCGGCCGGCGACGGCCGACGTCGACCTCGCGACGCTCACGGCCACGTTCACGATCCGGGCGGCCGCGTCGTTCATGGAAATGCTGGCCGGCCCGGTCGTGGCCGCGCTGGCCGACGTCGCGCCGCACGTGCGTATCCGCTTCGTCCCGAAGCTCGACAGCGATCCGCAAGCGCTGCGCGACGGCACCGTCGACCTGCAAATCGGCAAGCGCGGCGACGACGCGCCCGAGCTGCACACGCGGATGCTCTTTCACGACTGGCACGTCGCGGTGGCGCGCGTCGGGCATCCGCTGTTCGCGTCGGCCCGGATCACGCCCGCGCGCTATGCAGCCTGCCGTCACGTCATCGCGGCCCAGTTCGGCGATTTCGACGGACCGGCCGACGACTCGACCGGCCAGGCCGGCCCGGGCCCCGCCGTGCACGTCGTCGTGCCGGGCTATCCGGACGCGATGCGTGTCGCGGCCAGTACCGACCTGGTCGCGCTGGTGCCGCGCTCCAGCCTCGGCAACGCGTGCTCGCCGGGGCTCACCGACGCGCTCGGGCTGCGCAGTTTCGAGATCCCGGTCCGCTTGCCGGCGATCCTGGTGTCCGCGCTGTGGCATCCGCGCATGCACGGCGACCCCGTGCATCGCCGCCTGCGCGATGCGGTCATCGCCGTCTGCCAGCGCGCGTATCCGGATTCGCGCCCGCCACGCACGACGACGCGCGGCAAAGCAACGCGCGCAGCGGGCTGACGTCGCGCGGCTCACGCCAGCCGGCCGCCGTCGACTATTGCGGCACGGCCGGGCGGCGCCGGCGGGCCCTTCGGCTAAAATGCCGCACTTTCCACCTTGTCCGGCCCGCTCGCCATGCAACCCGCCTCCTCCGCCCAATCCGCCTCCCATGGCGCCGACGCCGCAGAATCGGCCCGCGACCTCGTCTACGGCCCGAACGACCGGCCGGCGCCGATGGTCGCCTTCGTCGCCGCGCTGCAGCACCTGCTGGCGATCATCGTGCCGATCGTCACGCCGGGCCTGCTGATCTGCCAGGCGCTCGGCGTGTCCAGCCGCGATACGACCCTGATCGTGTCGATGTCGCTCGTCATTTCCGGCATCGCCACCTTCGTCCAGTGCAAGCGCTTCGGCCCGCTGGGCGCCGGCCTGCTGATCGTCCAGGGCACCAGCTTCAACTTCGTCGGCCCGCTGATCGCCGGCGGCAGCCTGATGGTCAAGCAAGGCACGCCGGTCGAGACCGTGATGGCCGCGATCTTCGGCGTCGTGATCGCGGGGTCGTTCGTCGAGATGGGCGTGTCGCGCATCCTGCCGTTCGTGAAACGCCTGATCACGCCGCTCGTCACCGGCATCGTCGTGCTGCTGATCGGCCTCACGCTGATCAAGGTCGGCCTCATCAGCATGGGCGGCGGCTACGGCGCGATGGCCAAGGGCACGTTCGCGAGCGCGGAGAACCTCACGCTGTCGGGCCTCGTGCTCGGCACGATCATCCTGCTGAACCGCGTGCCGGTCGTCTGGGTGCGCAGCACCGCGCTCGTCATCGCGCTTGCGATCGGCTACCTCGCGGCCGCGTTCCTCGGCCGCCTCGATTTCACCGGCATGCACCAGGCCGCGCTGTTCCAGGTCCCGACGCCGCTGCACTTCGGCATCGGCTTCTCGTGGGCGCTGTTCGTGCCGATGCTGATCATCTATCTCGTCACGTCGCTCGAAGCGATCGGCGACGTGACGGCCACCAGCAAGATCTCGAACGAGCCGGTCGAAGGGCCGGTGTGGATGCAGCGCATCAAGGGCGGCGTGCTCGTCAACGGCGCGAACTCGCTGCTGGCCGGCGTGTTCAATACGTTCCCGAGCTCGGTATTCGCGCAGAACAACGGCGTGATCCAGATCACCGGCGTCGCGAGCCGCTACGTCGGCATCTGGATCGCGGGCATGCTGGTGGTGCTCGGCCTGTTCCCGGTCGTCGCCGGCGTGCTGCAGGCGGTGCCGGAGCCGGTGCTCGGCGGTGCGGCGATGGTGATGTTCGGTGCGGTGGCCGCGTCGGGCATCAACATCCTCGCGGGCGTCCACCTCGACCGCCGTGCGCTGCTGATCATCGCGGTGTCGCTCGCGCTCGGCCTCGGCGTGTCGCAGGTGCCGGACATTCTGAACAGCCTGCCGCATGCACTGAAGAACGTACTGGAATCGGGCGTGGCGACGGGCGGCATCTGCGCGCTCGTGATGAACTGGTTCCTGCCGGAAAAGAAGTAAAGGCAAACGCGGCACGAACCGCATGACGGCGCGGCACGCATAACGGGCCGCGTCGTTCGACCGTCGTCCGCGAACGTCAAATCGGGTCAGGCTGCCTTGGCCGATCGATCCGCGCTGGTTAGAATGGCTCCATGCCCCAAACGCGAGCGCCCACTCCCTCCGCCGAAACGAGCGCCGTCCCGATCAAGGAACGCGCGACCGTCGTCTGCTACCGCGACGAGCAAGTCCTGCTCGTCGCGCGTGCGTCGTCGCGCTGGGCGCTACCGGGCGGCACGATCAAGCGTGGGGAGACGCCGCTCGAAGCCGCGCATCGCGAGTTGTGCGAAGAAACCGGTGTGACCGGCCAGCATCTCGTGTACTCGATGCAGTTCACCGGGCTCGCAAAAATCCATCACGTGTTCTTCGCGGAAGTCGGCCCGGACCAGACGCCGCAAGCGAACAACGAGATCGAGAAATGCAAGTGGTTTCCGATCGACGGTGTCGATGCGCTGCGCGCAAGCATCCCGACGAAACGGATCGTCGAACTCGTCTACAACCACGAAATCCGTAAAGCGTAGACATCGGCGCGGCGAACGCATGCACGCGCAGCCGGCGAACTCGAGTCAATTTTCGTGGATCAGCGGCACGCGTGCGCTCAATGCGAGCGCTTTCTTCGCAGTTCGTGCGTGGAATAGACGACGAGGAAAACGCCTAGCATCGCGACGCCGGACGCCATGAAGTCGTTCGCGCTTCCCGAGCCGTGCAAGGATTGCGGGAAGATGCCGAGACTCAACCCTGCCGCCGCGAGAAACAATCCTGCAGCCACACCCCAGATCGGTCCGGCGGTCTTTTCGATTTTATTTTTCATACAGCACCCGTCTACAGTCATGACCTGAACGG
Organism: Burkholderia sp. 9779_493; assembly: GCF_015712215.1. NCBI lineage: Bacteria > Pseudomonadati > Pseudomonadota > Betaproteobacteria > Burkholderiales > Burkholderiaceae > Burkholderia > Burkholderia sp. 9779_493. The sequence goes on along the minus strand of NZ_JACCQA010000010.1, from coordinate 42,977 downwards.
TATCGGCAAAAACGCGCGCGTCTACCTTCAGTCATTTCACTATAGCCGGGAAATAATTCCCGCACTTCTAGTGCTTTTCCCGATCAAGTTTGCGCGGTCGCGGCCGTTGCGCGATGCGGGCGCTCGACGCGGGCGCGCGCAGTCCGAAGCATGCCGAGTCGAGAGAAAAACGAGGTGGCGGAAGGCAGCAGGAGTCGAACCTACCCAGGAGCGTCTGACGCCCCTAACCGGGTTTGAAGCCCGGCCGTACCACCGGATACGAATGCCTTCCGTGGGGAAAAGAATCAAAAGAGCGAGAAGAACGACGAGCGCCTACGCCTGAATACCCACCCAACCGCTGTCAGGCCGCAGGTAGTGAAGATCGCGGTGGAAGCGAGTATACCCAACCCGATCGAAGAACTCGAGAATCTGGATCGCGCGCTTGCGACCGAGCCCCGTCGCGTCGCGGAACGTCGCGGCATCGAGCCCGCCGCCGCGCGACGGCGCGAGATGCGCGACCAGTTCCGCCAGCTCGCGTGCGACGTCCGCGTGATAGAACAGGTCGCGCACGACCTGGTGCACGTCGCCGCGCCGCGCGAGCTTGCGCAGCAGCGTGCGCACCGCGTCCTCGGCCACGCCCGTGTCGCGAGCCAGGTCGCGCACCCACGGCGGATCGAAGCGCCCCGCGTGGATCAGCGGCAGCAGTTGCTGCGCCAGCGCTTCCTCGCGCGGCTCGAGGCTCACCGAATGCGACGGCAGATGCAGCCACGGCCCGCTGCGCACGACCTCGCCGCCCGCCACCAGCGCCTCGACGAGCGCGCGCCACAGCGCATCGCCGACGAGCGGCGCCGCCATCCGCCGCAAGCGCGCAGCGTCGAGCCCCTGCTCGTCGGGCATGCGCTCGTGGTACGCGCGCAGCGTATCGACCGCCCGTGCCTGCAACGCACGCCAGTGCGCCCGCGAAATCACCGCGCCTTCATTCGACGCGGCATCGCGCTGCCCGATCGCCAGCGCGTCGTCCGGCAACGCCAGCGCATCGGGTGCGAATCCCGTCAGATGCGTGAGCGTCGCGCGTGGCATGCCGAGCGGCGCCTGCGCCAGCAGTGCATCGAGGCGCCCTTCGTCGAGCCACGCGGCGAGCGCATCGAGCCACGCACGGCGCGCCGGCGTGCGGCGCTTGCGCGCCGGCCCGAACGGATCGAGCACGCGGCCGCCGCCGACGGTGCGCGTTGCTTGCGGATTGCGAACGATGAAGCGGTCGCCCGGCAGCGCGAACACCGGTTCGTCGAACACCAGTTGCACGCGCATCCGCTGGCCGGCCGCGAGCGTGTCGCCGTCGAGCAGCGCGACGTGAGCCACGCGATGCAGCGTGCCGAGATGCACATGCAGCGGCGCCCAGTGCGTCAACGTCAGCCCCGCGTCCGCGAGCAACGTCAGTTCGACATCGAGGCGCGGCGACGTCGCGACGAGCCGCGCATCGGCGACGGTATCGCCCCGCTCGACGTCGGCCTTGTCGACGCCGGCCAGATTCAGCGCGCAACGCTCGCCCGCGCGGCCGGCCTCGACCGGCCGGTTCTGCGCATGGATGCTGCGCACGCGGGCCGCGCCGCCGGTGCGCACGATCGCGAGCGTGTCGCCGGTCGCGACGCGGCCCGCGAACGCGGTACCCGTCACGACGGTGCCCTGCCCGGCGAGCGTAAACACACGATCGACCGCGAGCCGGAACAGGCCGTCATCGCGACGCGCGCGCCACGCGATCGCCGCGTCGGCCAGGTGCCGCTTCAGCGCGGCGACGCCCGGATCGTCGGCCACCGTCGCGCGCGTTTCGGAGATCGGCACGCCGGCGAGCGTCGAATCGTGCAGCCACGCGGCGATCTCGTCGCGCACCTCGGCGACCCGCGCGGCATCGACGCGATCGCATTTCGTCAGCGCGACGGCACCATGCGTGACGCCGAGCAATTGCAGGATCGCGAGATGCTCGCGCGTCTGCGGCATCACGCCGTCGTCCGCGGCAATCACGAGCAACGCGAAGTCGATGCCGCACGCACCGGCCGCCATCGTGTGGATCAGCTTCTCGTGGCCCGGCACGTCGATCAGGCCGAGCACGTCTCCATTGTCGAGCGGCGTATACGCATAACCCAGCTCGATCGAGATGCCGCGCGCCTTCTCTTCCTTCAGCCGATCGGTGTCGACGCCCGTCAGCGCACGCACGAGCGTGGTCTTGCCGTGGTCGATGTGTCCCGCGGTCCCGACGATCATGCGGCGGGCCCCGCGAGCGGCACGCATTGCGCGACGAACGCCGCTTCGTCGGCCGCTTCGACGCAGCGCAGGTCGAGCCGCAGCGCGTTGTCGGCCACGCGGCCGATCACCGGGCGCGGCCATTCGCGCAGGCGTTTCTCGAGCTGCGCGAGCGCGCGGCCGCTGCGCTTGCCGTCCGCCGAGCGCACGACGAGCCCGGCGCTCGGCAACTGGTCGACCGGTAGCGCGCCGCTGCCGATCTGGCTGAACATCGGCTCGACCGTCACGTCGAAACCGCTGCCGAGCGCGGCCTGGAACGCCGGACGCACGCGTTCGGCGGCCTCGGCGATCTCGCGCTGCGGGCGCGTCAGCAGGCGCAGCGTCGTGAGCCGGTCGCGCAGGAATTCGGGCGACTGATACAGCCGCAGCACGGGTTCGAGCGCCGCGAGCGTCAGCTTGCCGACGCGCAGCGCGCGCTTGAGCGGATGCTTCTTGATCTTCGCGACGAGTGCGCGGTCGCCGACGATCAGGCCGGCCTGCGGCCCGCCGAGCAGCTTGTCGCCGCTGAACGTGACAACGTTTGCGCCGGCGGCGACGGTTTCCTGCACGGTCGTCTCGTGCGGCAGGCCCCATTGCGACAGGTCGGCGAGCGTGCCGCTGCCGAGATCGACGGCGACCGGCACCCCGCGCTCGCGTGCGAGCGGCGTGAGTTCGGCGAGCGTCGTCTCCTTCGTGAAGCCGCTGATCGCGTAGTTGCTGCAGTGCACCTTCATCAGCAGCGCCGTGCGCGGGCCGATCGCGGCCGCGTAGTCGTGCAGGTGCGTGCGGTTGGTCGTGCCGACCTCGTGCAGCTTCGCGCCGGCACGGCTCATGATGTCGGGGATCCGGAACGCCCCGCCGATCTCGACCAGCTCGCCGCGCGACACGACCACTTCCCGCTTCGTCGCGAGCGCCGACAGCGTCAGCAGCACGGCCGCCGCATTGTTGTTGACGACGGTCGCGGCCTCCGCGCCCGTCAGTTCGCACAGCAGATCGTCGATCAGGTCGTCGCGATCGCCGCGGCGGCCGGTCGCGAGGTCGAACTCGAGGTTGACGGGCCGCGTGAGCGCGTCGACCACCGCGCGCACCGCGTCGTCGGGCAGCAACGCGCGCCCGAGGTTCGTGTGCAGCACGGTGCCGGTCAGGTTGAACACGGTGCGCACGGCGCCCGCGCTCTGCGCGGCCAGCGTGCGCGCGACGGCCGCTGCGATGCGCGGCTCGTCCAGTGGCTCGGCCGCCGCGGGATCGTGCTGCGCGGCCGTGCGCCAGCGTTCCAGTTCGGCGCGCACCGCGTTCAGCACACGCGTGCGGCCATAGTCGTCGATCAGCGGTTGCAACGGTGTCGACGACAGCACGCGCTCGACGGACGGCACACGCGCCAGCACGGCATTCAGTTCATTCACACCCGGTTCGGTCACGTCGTCGTGGCTCCAGTCTCATGCTTCGCAGTCGGCCGGGCCGGCGCTCGCGCCCCGCCCCGGCCCCGTGCCGTCAGTCCGCTTCGCGCGACACGTCCGGCCACAGCAGCGGGTTCGGCGAACTGCGCTGGTAGCCGGCCTCGTTCATCAGCAGGTCGAGCGTGAGACTCGCGAGATCGTCGGCCAGCGGCTCGAACTCGTAGTCCTTCTCCTGATAGCCGATCTTGCGATAGGTCTTGCACTCGTCGCACGATTCGGCCTTGATCGCTTCGCTGCCGCCTTCGATCCCGTGATACGCGATGCCTTTCGTCGAATCGCAGTGCGAGCACTTGGTACGCACCATGTGCCACTCGGTCGTGCACAGCCCGCACTGGAGGAAACGGTAGCCCTGATACTGGCCGCCGACCCGCACGACGCTCGCGACCGGATGCGTGCCGCACACCGGGCACAGCCCCGGCTGGTCGAGATACGGGACATCGGTCGGCGTCACGCGGCTCGCGAGGTCCGTCCACGCGACCTGCAGCGCGGCCATCAGGAACGGCGCGGTGGCCGGGTCGACCTCGGCGAAGCGCAGCGCGAGGATCGCGTCGGCCTGTGCGTCAAGCTCGGCGGGCGCCATCAGGCGCAGCCGGTCGAGCAGCTTCGCGAGTTGCGGATTGACGAGCCCCGCGCTTTCGACGCGGTCGAGCAATTCATACAGCACGGCGCGCCAGCGCGCATCGCGCTCGCCGTCGAGCGCCGGCACGAGCGGCATCGAATGTTCCTGTGCGCGTGCGATCGCTTCCTTCGACGGCAGCGGCAGCTCCAGCGCTTGCAGCGTCGCGTGCTGCGCGTCGGCGACGGTGGCCATCAGCCGCAGGTAGCCGCTGATCGGGTTCAGGTCGGCAAGCTTGCGCAGCCGCGCGGCGCGCGCCGCGAACGCGGTCGCGCGCTCCGGCAGGCGAAAGCGCGGAATGGCCGAATGATCGAGTGCCGAGATCTCGGTCGGTTCGAGAATGCGTTGTGTCACGAAAATTTCTTCCAAAAAACAAGCGCCGACGAATCGGCGCTCTTCAGGCGATTCCGGCGGTTGGCGGAGCGGTACGCCGCAATCGGCGTACCGCTTCCGCTCCGGTGCGTTATTTCACGCTTTCACGGAACCACTTCGGGTGATGCTTGCGGGCCCAGCCCAGCGTGACGGTGCCGCGCACCATCGCGCCGATCGAACCCTTCACCCACAACGCCGCGTAAATGTGCACGATGATGCTCGCGATCAGCACGAAGGCCGCCACGGCATGCACGACAGCGGCCGCGCGGATCACCCCGATCGGGAAGTAGAACGAGAAATAGCGCCGCCAGATCACGATTCCCGACAGCAGGAGCAGCAACAGGCACGCCACCAGCGTGAAGAATAGCAGCTTCTGTCCGGCGTTATAGCGCCCGACCGGCGGCAGCTTGTCTTCCTGGTTGGTCAGCACGTCGCCGATCTGCTTCAGCCATTGGCGATCGTCCGCATCGAGCGCATTGTGGTGCCAGAACCGCACCACGAGAATCGCGAACGACACGAACATCACGAGACCGACGAACGGATGCAGGATCCGCGTCCACTGGCCGCCGCCGAACAGCGCGGTCAGCCAGAACATCGACGGATGGAACAGCGCGAGCCCGGACAGCGCGAGCAGCACGAACGTGATCGCGGTGATCCAGTGGTTCGTGCGCTCGTTCGGCGTGTAGCGGACGATCAGGTTGGGGTCGTCGTGGCTCATTTCGCGTCCTCCTTGATGCGTCGTGCCTCGTCGCGGGCAGCGGCTTCTTCCTCGTCGGTGACCTCGTTCGGACCGACCCGCGTGTAGTGGAAGAACCCGGCCAGCGCGGTCAGCGCGAGGCCGGCGACCGCGAGTGGCTTCGCGATGCCCTTCCACAGCTTCACCATCGGGCTGATCGACGGATTGTCGGGCAGACCGTGATACAGCGACGGTTTGTCCGCGTGGTGCAGCACGTACATCACGTGCGTGCCGCCGACGCCCTGCGGGTCGTACAGCCCCGCATGCTCGAAGCCGCGCTCCTTCAGGTCCTCGATCCGCTCGGCCGCGTGCTGCTTCATGTCCTCCTTGGTGCCGAACACGATCGCGCCCGTCGGGCAGGTCTTCACGCAGGCCGGTTCCTGGCCGACCGCGACGCGGTCGGAACAGAGCGTGCACTTGTATGCGCGATGATCCTTCTTCGAGATCCGCGGCACGTTGAACGGGCAACCGGTCACGCAGTAGCCGCAACCGATGCAGTTCTCCTCGTGGAAGTCGACGATCCCGTTGTTGTACTGCACGATCGCGCCCGGCGACGGGCATGCCTTCAGGCAGCCCGGATCCTCGCAGTGCATGCAGCCGTCCTTGCGGATCAGCCACTCGAGGTCGCCCGCCGGGTTCTCGTATTCGGAGAACCGCATGACCGTCCACGAATGCTCGGTCAGGTCGGCCGGGTTGTCGTACACGCCGACGTTGGTGCCGACTTCGTCGCGCAGGTCGTTCCACTCCATGCATGCCGTCTGGCATGCCTTGCAGCCGATGCACTTCGATACGTCGATCAGCTTCGCGACGCTCCCGGTCACCGGTTCGCGCACCGTGGGCGGTGGCGTCGTGGTGGCCGAGACGCGCTTGATATCCAGCGATTGCAATGCCATCTCTTCCCCCTTACGCCTTTTCGACCTTCACCAGGAACGACTTGAATTCCGGTGTATAGGAGTTGCCGTCACCCACGGACGGAGTCAGGGTATTGGCGAGATAGCCGGGCTTCGTCAGGCCCTTGAAGCCCCAGTGCAACGGGACGCCGACCGTCTGGACCTTCTTGCCGTCGACCGTCAGCGGCTTGATCCGCTTCGTGACGAGCGCGACCGCGATGATGTAGCCGCGCTTGGACGACACCTTCACGCGCTCGCCATGCGCGACGCCGACTTCCTTCGCGAGGTCTTCGCCGATCTCGACGAATTGCTCGGGCTGGATGATCGAGTTCAGCCGTGCATGCTTGGTCCAGTAGTGGAAGTGCTCGGTCAGCCGGTACGTGGTCGCCACGTGCGGGAATTCCGCCACCTTGCCGAACGACGCACGGTCGTCCGGGAACACGCGGGCGGCCGGGTTGTTCAGCGCCTGCGGGTTGTTCGGGTGCAGCGGGTTCGCGGCGAGCGGCGTCTCGAACGGCTCGTAATGCTCGGGGAACGGACCTTCGTTCATCCCCGCGCGGGCGAAGAAGCGCGCGACGCCTTCCGGATTCATGATGAACGGCCCCATCCCGTTTTCGGGCGGTTCGTCCGCCTTGAAGTCCGGGATGTCGGCGCCCTTCCACGCGCTGCCGTTCCAGCCGATCAGCTTGCGGGTCGGGTCGAACGGCTTGCCGGCGACGTCGCACGACGCGCGGTTGTACAGGATCCGCCGGTTCGCCGGCCATGCCCACGCCCAGTTCAGCGTCTGGCCGATACCGGTCGGGTCGGAGTTGTCGCGCCGCCCCATCTGGTTGCCGGCCTGGGTCCACGCGCCGCAGAAGATCCAGCAGCCGCTCGCGGTCGTGCCGTCGTCCTTCAGTTGCGCGAACGCGGCAAGCTGCTCGCCCTTCTTCACGAGCGTCTTCGCCGGATCCTTCGGATCGGGCAGATCGGCGAGCGCTTTCCCGTTGAACTCCATCGCCAGTTCCTCGGGCGTCGGGCTTTCCGGGTTCGCGTACGGCCAGGTCAGGTTCACGATCGGGTCCGGATACTTGCCGCCGTCCTTCTGGTACAGCTTGCGCATGCGCAGGAACAGCCCCGACATGATCTCGAGGTCGCTCCTCGCTTCACCCGGCGGCTCCGCGCCCTTCCAGTGCCACTGCAGCACGCGGCTCGAACTCACGAGCGAGCCGTTTTCCTCCGCGAAGCAGGTGGTCGGCAGGCGGAACACCTCGGTCTGGATCTTCGACGGATCGACGTCGTTGTAGTCGCCGTGAGGCTTCCAGAACTCGGACGTCTCGGTCGCGAGCGGATCCATGATCACGAGCCACTTCAGCTTCGCGAGGCCGGCCGCCGTCTTCACCTTCGACGGCGCCGCCGCGAGCGGGTTGAAGCCCTGGCAGATGTAGCCGTTCATCTTGCCAGCATTCATCAGCTCGATCGCCTGCAGCAGGTCGTACTGCTTGTCCAGCTTCGGCAGGTAGTCGTACGCCCAGTTGTTCTCGGCGGTGGCCGCGTCGCCCCACCACGACTTCATGAAGCTGACGTGGAACGCCTTGTAGTTCTTCCAGTAGCTCAACTGGTTCGGCCGCAGCGGCTGCTGCACGCGCTTCTTGATGTACGCGTCGAAGTCCTGCTCCGCCTGCATCGGCAGCGTCATGTAGCCCGGCAGCAGGTTCGACATCAGCCCGAGATCGGTCAGCCCCTGGATGTTCGAGTGGCCGCGCAGCGCGTTCATCCCGCCGCCGGCGATGCCGATGTTGCCGAGCAGCAGCTGCACCATCGCGCCGGTGCGGATGATCTGCGCGCCGATCGAGTGGTGGGTCCAGCCGAGCGCGTACAGCACCGTGCCGGCGCGGCCGGGTACGGCCGTGCTCGCGAGCATCTCGCACACCTTCAGGAATTTGTCCTTCGGCGTGCCGCAGACCTGCTGGACCATGTCCGCCGTATAGCGCGCGTAGTGCTGCTTCAGCAGGTTGTATACGCAGCGCGGATGCTGCAGCGTCGGATCGACCTTCGCGAAACCGTCGTCGCCGCGCTCGTAGTCCCAGCTCGATTTGTCCGGGTACGCGTGCTTCTGCGCGTCGTAGCCGGAATAAATGCCGTCGTTGAACGCGAAATCCTCGCGCACGATGAACGAGAAGTCCGTGTAGTTCTTCACGTACTCATGCTGGATCTTGTCGTTCGTCAGCAGATAGTTGATGACGCCGCCCAGGAAGACGATGTCGGTGCCGGTGCGGATCGGCGCGTAGTAATCGGCCACCGAGGCCGTACGCGTGAAGCGCGGGTCGACGACGATCAGCCGCGCCTTGCGGTGCGCCTTCGCCTCCGTCACCCACTTGAAACCGCACGGATGGGCCTCGGCTGCATTGCCGCCCATCACGAGAATCACGTCCGCGTTCTTGATGTCGACCCAATGGTTCGTCATCGCTCCACGGCCAAACGTCGGGGCAAGACCTGCCACCGTCGGGCCATGTCAGACACGCGCCTGATTGTCGAATGCGAGCATCCCGAGACTGCGGATGGTCTTGTGCGTCAGGTAGCCGACCTCGTTGCTGCCCGCCGACGCGGCCAGCATGCCGGTCGTGAGCCAGCGGTTGACCTTCGCGCCGTCTTCGGCCGTCTCGACGAAGTTCGCGTCGCGGTCGGCCTTCATCAGCTTCGCGATGCGGTCGAGCGCGTCGTTCCACGAGATGGGTTCCCACTTGTCCGAGCCGGGCGCACGATACTCGGGGTGCGTCAGGCGGTTCGGGCTGTGGATGAAGTCGATCAGGCTCGCGCCCTTCGGGCACAGCGTGCCGCGATTGACGGGGTGGTCGGGATCGCCTTCGATGTGGATGATGCTCGGCTGCGCATTCTTCGCGCCGTCTCCGAGGCTGTACATCAGGATGCCGCAACCCACTGAACAGTAAGGACAGGTGTTGCGCGTTTCGACGGTGCGCGCCAGTTTGTACTGTCGGACTTCGGCCAGCGCTTCGGACGGAGAAAAGCCCATCAGGGCAAGACTCGATCCGGCAAGCGACGTGGCCGTCACCTTCAGGAACTGGCGCCGGGACATTTGTAGCATGGCGGTCTCGGCGTTATTGTGGGGTGGGGTGAAACTGAAAGGAATTATAGACAGTTCAGGCAACTATGATCGAATCCTCGGATCAATACCGATATGTCCGATTAACCTGCGATGATCCGCGTTCCGCGCGCAACCGAACCGTCATGAAACGACAGATCACTTCAGAAGCCACCCGTCTCGCCCAGCAGCAGGCCAACTGGGCCCTCACCGCGTTCAAGCGCTTCTCGTCCGACCGCTGCTCCGCGATGGCCGCGGGCATCGCGTTTTTCTCCGCGTTCTCGCTCGCGCCGACCCTCGTGATGGTGATCGCGGTGGCCGGCTGGTTCTACGGCGACGACGCCGCGCGCGGCCAGGTGTTCGAGCAGGCGCATCAGCTGATCGGCGACGACGCGGCGGCCAGCATCCAGACGATCGTGCAGAACGCGCACCGCGCGGGCGAACGCGGCGGCATCGCCACGCTGATCTCGTTCGCCGCGCTCGCGATCGGCGCGTCGGCCACGTTCGCGTCGCTCAGCGCGGCGCTCAGCGTGATCTGGCCGGCCACCGAAAGCCGCTGGTCGAGCATGCTCGGGCTGGTGCGCGTGCGGCTGATCTCGTTCGGGCTCGTGCTCGGCGTCGCGTTCCTGCTGATCGTGTCGCTCGTGCTCGACACCGCGATCACCTTCATCGGCACCTGGCTGCTGGGCAATTCGCCGTACGTGGTCGTCACGAACGTCGTGCAGTTCTTCGTCGGCATCGCGGTGCTCGCGGCCGCGTTCGCGTCGTTGATGAAGTTCCTGCCCGACGCGCGCGTCGCGTGGCGCGACGCCGCGATCGGCGGCATCGTGTCCGCGATCCTGTTTTCCGGCGGCAAGAAGCTGTTCGCGCTGTATCTCGCGCATGCGGGCACCGCGAGCGCGTTCGGCGCGGCCGGGTCGTTCGCGGTCCTGCTGATGTGGCTGTACTTCTCCGCGATCGTGTTGCTGCTCGGCGCGGAATTCGCGGCCGCCCGCGGCGACGCGCATCGGCCGGCCGCGAATCCGGCGCCGGCCGCGGCCGCTCAAGCGACTCGCGCCGCTCGGCCCGATCCCGCCGGGAATCGCCCGCGCGACGACTGATTCAGCCCGCTGAAGACGGCCGCGCATCGATCCCGCGCGTACCCGGCACACCCTCCCCTCGCTTGCAACCCCGTGGTTCGCCGCGCATTCGCGCGGCGTCGACGCTTGCCTGACACGTCGGCGTGCATGCACCTGCAACCGCAAACGTTTGCACACCCTCATTTCCTTGCTGCAACGGGCCGAAACAGGGGGTCTGCCGCCATGTGCATCAGCGATTGAAACAATCGCAGCGCAGCAATTGTCAACTATTTCATAAACAGGAACAGTGCCTGATGTGCTTGATATATATGGACTTTTTCCTGCTGTTACCTTTTCGAGACACTTTATTTTTTAAGCTTTCTTGCGTGTATGGCACTGAGCTATTCTCCAATCCGCAACAAATAACGATGAATCACTTGCGTGGAGAAACTCAACGATGAAGAAACTTGCTCTCTCGACCCTCTCGCTCGCCCTGCTGAGCGCCGCTGGCGCCGCTCAGGCTCAGTCGAGCGTGACGCTCTACGGTGTGATCGACACGTCGATCACGTACGTTCACGGTAACGCCGGTCAAGGTAACAATTCGTGGTCGATGGGTAGCGGCAACCTGCAAGGCAGCCGCTTCGGCCTGAAGGGTTCGGAAGATCTCGGTGGCGGCCTGAAGGCGATCTTCCAGTTGGAAAACGGCTTCAACTCGGCATCGGGCGCACTGGGCCAGGGTGGCCGCATGTTCGGCCGCCAGGCGTTCGTCGGCCTGCAAAGCGACCAGTACGGTACGCTGACGCTGGGTCGCCAGTACGACCCGCTGGTCGACCTGGTTCAGGCAGTCACGGCTGACAACTACTTCGGCAGCGTGTTCGCCACGCCGGGCGACGTCGACAACAACGACAACAGCCTGCGCGTCAGCAACGCGATCAAATACACGTCCCCGGTGTTCGCCGGCCTCCAGTTCGAAGGCATGTACGCACTCGGCGGCGTCGCCGGCTCGACCGGCAAGGGTCAGACGTGGGCCGCAGCCGCAGCCTACAACAACGGCCCGCTCGGCGTGGCTGCCGGCTACTTCCACGCGAACAACGCATCGGCGCTCACGGCCGGCAAGCGTAGCGGCTGGACCGGTACGTCGGACGCAATCTTCGACGGCGACTCGGGCACGACCTTCATCAACAACGCGTTCACGTCGTCGACGTCGATCGGCATCGCGCAAGTGGCAGCCCAGTACGCATTCGGCCCGGTGACGGTCGGTGCAGGCTACAGCAACGCCCAGTACAAGGCTGACGGCGCGTCGACGTTCGGCACGAACCAGAAGTACAACACGGGTCGCGGCTTCGTCACGTACCAGGCATCGGCACCGCTGCTGCTCGGCCTCGGCTACATCTACACGAAGGGTAGCGGCGACAACAACGCCAAGTACCACCAGGTTTCGCTCGGCGCGGACTACTCGCTGTCGAAGCGCACCGACGTGTACCTGGTCGGCGCATACCAGCACGCAAGCGGCCACAACGCAGACGGCAGCGATGCGCAAGCGTCGATCGGCTCGTACGGCATCGCCGGCAAGAGCTCGCAGGAAATCGTCGCACTCGGCCTGCGCCACAAGTTCTAAGAAGTACGTTTCCGGCGTGCATGGCGTCTCCGACGCCTTGTCGCCGACCTGGAAAGCCAGCCCCGGTTTCGGCCGCGGCTGGCTTTTTTTTCGTCCGCCTCCGGCTCGCGGGCCGGCAGCGTCTGCACGGCCTCCGCGCGACAGCCGGGCCCGACATAGGTCGGCCGGCCGGCAGCGGCGCCTGGCCGCTGCCATGCCCGCGCAACCCGGTTTCCGCGGCCCGGAGAGCTCGCCGTTTCCGCCAAGGACGACTAACATCCGCACTGCCGGCACCGCCCGGCCCGACCGATGCGGGATTGGTTCGCGCCGCGTGTCGATTTCGGCGGGCGTCGTCCGTCGTATCGATGGCGGCACGTGGTTTGCCCCGGACCCATACAGACAGGAGATTCGTCATGACGATTCAGAAGATCACGCCTTTTCTCTGGTATTCGACGGAAGCCGAAGAAGCAGCGGCCTTCTATGCCGGCATCTTTCCGGATTCGCGGATCGTGCGCGTCACGGCGGTGCCCGGCACCGACGGCACGCGGATGGTCGAATTCGAGCTGTTCGGGCAGCCGTTCTTCGCGATGAGCCACCCGCGCACGGAGACGTTCAACCACGCGATCTCGCTGCTCGTCAGCTGCGCGGACCAGGCCGAACTCGATCGCTACTGGAGCGCGCTGCTCGACAACGGCGGCACGGCCGACGGCTGCGGCTGGTTGCGGGATCGTTATGGCGTGTCGTGGCAGATCGTTCCGGAGGCGCTCATTCCGATGATGGCCGACCGCGACACGGTCAAGGCGGGCCGCGTGGCCGCGGCGATGATGCAGATGACCAAGTTCGACGACGACGCGCTGAAGGCCGCCTTTGCGGGCACCGCGGGCTGACCCGGCGCACCGGGCCGCGCATGCGTGACGCCGCGCCGGGTCGCGTGCACGCGCTCGGCTCGACGGTGCGCGCATGCCGCCGGCTCGCGAGCGTTCGCTATCCGCAGCCGGCCGGCAAACCGGTAGCGTGCATCGTCGGCGCGAACTGCTACGCCGACAGCATCGACTCGATCGTCCGCCGCGCGTAGCCGATGAATTCCGCCAGCGGTTCGCCCGACAGGATCGCCGCGCCTGCGTCACCATCGAGATAGGCCGCACGCGCAGCCGCCAGAACCGGCCGGTGCGCGTCCGGCAGGCGCGCCAGCACCCACGCCGCGGCGACGTCCTTCGGCGCGATTTTGCCGGTCGCGGCGCTATACCAGATGCGCGCGAGCGCGAGCACGATGTTGCACGCGTCGTCGCGCCAGTCGGGTTCCGCCTGCCACTGCGCCACGGTAGCGAGCAGCGCGGCGACGAAGTCGCGCGCGGGCACCGGCTCGAACAGCACGTCCGCGGGCGGGCCGACCAGCGCGATGCTGTGCTCGCGCGCCTTCGTCAGCAGGATGGCCAGATCGTGATCGACGAGCGGCGGCTCGACGATGCCGGCGTCGAGGTCGCTGCGCAGCCATTCGCCGAACTGCAGCTCGCGTCGTGCCGGATGACGCCACGGCACCACGTCGCCGTGCGCGACGACCGTGACCTCCAGCGCACGCATGCCGCCGCTGCAACCGGGCGGCGCAGAAGCACCGAGCAGGTCCGACATCAGCGCGCGTCGCGCCGCTTCGTCCGGGCGCACCGCCACCGTCACCAGCAAATCGATGTCGCTGCGCGGTTTCAGGCCGCCGTCGAGCGCCGATCCGAACAGGTGGATCGCTTCCAGCGTCGCGCCGAGATGCCGTTCGATCACGGCACGTGCGGCGGCGACCTGTGCGGCGATGTCGTGCGGGGTGTCGTCCGTCACGATGACAAATCTCGCGATGCGCTCGCGACGGAACGCGCGGCAACAACGCGGCGCGCGAATGAAACTCGCGGCTCGGCGATGCGGATGCGGATGCGCGACTTGCGATCCGCCGCACATCGTGCGTCGGCCAAACCCGGCATCGCCGGGCGATCCGTTCGCCGCCGCGCGCTTTGCGCGACGCAATAAAAATCCCCGCACGCTTTCGCGTACGGGGATCTCGGGACACTGCAACGGCTGCCGACATGCATTCGGCAGTCGTTGCGCGGCATTACGCTGCCGCGTCCTTCAGCTTCTTCAGCGCACGTGCCTTCACGCGCACGCTGGCCGGCTTCGCCGGGAACCAACGCTCTTCGCCCGTGAACGGATCCTTGCCGAAGCGCTTCTTCTTCGCCGGCACGACTTGTGCCGTGATCTTCAGCAGACCCGGCAGCGTGAACTCGCCTGCGCCCTTCTTGTGAACCGAGCCCAGCACGACGTTCTCGAGTGCGGCGAGCACTGCCTTGACCGCCTTCACTTCGACAGCCGCGCGCTCAGCGATGTGCGTTGCGAGCGATGCCTTCGTGAACTTGTCCTTCAGCGGCGTCGGAGCAGCCGGTGCTGCCTTTGCGACAGCCTTCTTGGCCACTACTTTCTTCGCGGGCGCAGCCTTTTTGGCAGCCACTTTCTTGGTCGCCGGTGCGGCAGCCTTCTTGGCCACCTTTTTTGCGGAAGTCGCCATGTTTCTCCTACCAGGTGTGGTCGTTGGATACACGAAGCGTGCAACGCGCGCGCTTCAACGCCGGATTCTACAAGCGCCTTGACGCTTCGTGCAGTACTTTTATGCGTTTTCGCGGGGTTTCCCGCAGGTTTTGTTGCGCGCGACCGACTTCATCGACACTCGAGCATGAAAAAACGCGTGTACGTATAGGCTCAAACAAGCCGAACGCGAATTACGTTCGATATTTGCGCACCTATACTGGGCGCGCTCAATGCCCGGATGCCTCCATGCGCGAAGTCAGATACGTCAAAGGACTCGACGGCCTGCGAGCCCTCGCCGTCATCCTCGTTTTCCTGTCCCACAAGGGCCATGTCCTTGCCGTCGACGTCGGCAAGCTCGGCGTGTGGACGTTTTTCCTCATCAGCGGATTCCTGATCGTCGGCGAGTTGCATCGCAACCGTCAGGCGGTCGAATGCGGCACCATGACGCGCCGCCACGCGCTCGCGCTGTTTCTCGCGAAGCGCGCGCTGCGGATCTTTCCCGTGTATTACCTGCTGCTCGCCGCGCTCGCGATCGCGCACGCGCTGTTCTACCAGCGCGGCGTCAATCTCGGGCTCGCCTGGCACGCGGTGTTCCTGTCGAATTACTGGATCGGCGTCGTCAAGGACGGCTGGCCGGGCTCCACGTCGCATTTCTGGAGCCTCGCCGTTGAACAGCAGTTCTATCTGATCGCACCGCTCGCGCTGCTCGCGGTGCCCGCCGCGCGACACGTCGCGCTCGGCGTCGCGGCCGTCGCGCTGTGTGCGCTCGCGCATCTCGCGCTCTACCTGTCGGACGCGTCGCCGGTGCTGATCTACGCGTTTTCCCCGTGGAATTTCGCGTTGATCGCGCTCGGCGGCGTCGGCGCGATGGCGCTCGCCGATCGCGGCGCGGCCGCCGCGCGCCGCGTACCGCCCGGCTGGCTCGGCGCGGCCGGCGTCGCATTCTTCCTCGCGCTGCCCGCCTGCGCGACCTTGCCCGATGCGGTCGCGGGGCTCGCGGATCTCGGCCTGTCCGTGTCGCTCGGCGCGCTGATGCTGTGGATCGTCAGCGCACCCGAGCATCCCGTCGTCGCGCTGCTCGACTGGGCGCCGCTTGCCTATCTCGGCACGATCAGCTACGGCTTCTACCTGTTCCACAACCTGATTCCGGCGCGCTTCGGCGTGCTGCCCGCGTCCTTCGCGCACGTGCCGATGCCGGACATCATCCGCGACGCGACGCCGGAACTGCTGCAATTCGCGCTCGCCGTGCTGCTCGCGCACCTGTCCTGGCGTTATCTCGAAAAGCGCTTGCTCGACTTCAAGAAGCCGATCGCCGCGCTGCTGGCCCGGCACTTCGCCACGCAGCCGAGCGCGTCGCCGCGCTGAGCGTCGCGTGGACGCGGCGCGCGGCGAAAGCCGGACGGGAATGCGTCGATACCGGCGACGCCCGGCGACCGGCGGCATGTCGGCCGACACCGCGTCATCGCGCGACACCCACGCGAGCGACGTGCATGCCACGCAATCCCTCCACCGATCCGGTCACGCGACGCATGCTTCGGCACCGCTTTCACGCGCGACGTCCCGCCTCACCGGCATGCGTCGCGCGTCGCGCGCCAGCACCCCGCACACCTGCCCGGCGCTGCATGCCGACGTCGCGCACCCTGCGCTCGCGCCCGCGCAAACAAAAAAGCCCCGGCGCGCGAGCGGCCGGGGCCAACGGAACAACCACCACCTGAAACGACGGAGCGCGCGGCCGCTTTAAGCGACGGCAGCCAGCGCGGGCAAGCAGGTACGCAGGTACGCCTCGAATTCGCGGCTCACTTCCGGATGCTGGAGCGCGAGCTCGACGGTGGCCTTGAGATAGCCGAGCTTGCTGCCGCAGTCGAAGCGCGTGCCGTAGTAGCGATACGCGAGCACCTGCTCGTTCGCGAGCAGCGACTGGACGGCGTCGGTGAGCTGCAGTTCGCCGCCCGCGCCCGGCTTGAGCTTGCGCAGATGATCGAAGATCGTCGGCATGAACACGTAGCGGCCGACCACGCCGAGGTTCGACGGCGCATCCTCCGGCGCCGGCTTCTCGATGATGCCCGACAGCTTGATGATGTCCTCTTCCCACTCCCGGCCTTCGACGACGCCGTACGAGCGGCTGTCCTCGCGCGGGATCGTCTCGACCCCGATCACCGAGCTGTGATAGTGGTCGAACACGTCGACGAGCTGCTTGAGCACCGGCTGTTCGCCGTGCAGCAGGTCGTCGGCGAGGATCACCGCGAACGGCTCGCCGTGCACCAGCTTCTCCGCGCACAGCACCGCGTGGCCGAGGCCGAGCGCTTCCGGCTGGCGCACGTAGAAGCAGTTGACGTGGCTCGGCTTGATGCCGCGCACGAGTTCGAGCAGCTTTTCCTTGCCGCGCGCCTCGAGCTCGGCCTCGATCTCGTACGACTTGTCGAAATGATCCTCGATCGCGCGCTTGCTGCGCCCGGTGACGAAGATCATCTCGGTGATACCGGCGTTGATCGCTTCCTCGACCGCGTACTGAATCAGCGGCTTGTCGACGACGGGCAGCATTTCCTTCGGGCTCGCCTTCGTTGCCGGGAGGAACCGCGTGCCGAGACCGGCAACGGGGAACACGGCCTTGGTGACTTTCAACATGTTCGCATCCTGATTGCGTTGACTGCGCCGCGTCGACCTGCGACCCGGCGCGATTGTGTTCCGAACGGCATATCGAGAATCGACGGTACGGCCAATTCCACTCCGCTCATTTTCGATATGAACTGATTGCCCAATGATTCCGAAAAAAATATAATCGTTTCAATTCGGTCGATATTGCCGGACCGATTGCCGAGGCAGAAACAAATTACCGATTTTCCGGATACAAATGCTTACGATTCGAATTCCTCGATATAGGGCACGCCGCCCCGTTCGAGGCCCGGGCGGATCGGTTCGTTCTTCAGCGCCTCGCGGTACGCCGACAGCACGGCCATGACCAACAGTACTGCAGCGCTCGCGATCCAATGCATGTCCATCTTGCCGCTCCTTGCATCAATCAACTGGAGCTTCAAACTATCAGAAAAAAATCGGCAAATAATTCGCACCCCTCGACGAGCCGCTTTCAGATCGCGATAACTCCATGATGTGGAATACCGATATTTCCGGGCGAGATTTTTTTATTCATTGACCGAATTCTTGCGCATTACGATTGGATGAAACTTCCCGTCCATCCGTCGCAAGGAATCGAATCGCATGCAAGCTTTCAGCGGATCGTCTCTGGCCGCGCCGCCCGTCGCCGACCACAAGGAACACGTGATCGACGCGATGCGCGGCTTCGCGGCGCTGCTCGTCGCCTATTTCCACTGCCGCCAGGTCGTCTGGGTCGGCATGCAGAGCTTCCATCATGCTTACGGTCATGCACTGAGCCCGGGCGTGATCGCCGGCTACCTGACCTTCCCGTTCGCGTGGGGCTCCGCCGGCGTGCCGATCTTCTTCGTGATCAGCGGCTACTGCATCCACCGCAACGCGGCGCTCAAGCTCGCGGCCAACCCCGCATACCGGCTCGACGCGCCGAATTTCTGGGTGCGCCGCTTCGCGCGCATCTACCCGGTGCTGCTCGCCGCGCTGCTGTTCACGCTCGCGCTCGACGCGGTCAGCCTGCAGATCGAGCCCGTCAGCCACAAGATCCGCGACGTCGGCCTCGTCGCGTTCCTCGTGAACCTGTTCTCGCTGCAGGGCGTCGCCGGCTACACGTACGGGTCGAACGGCGCGCTGTGGACGCTGTCGCTCGAAGTGCAGTTCTACGCGGTCTACCCGCTGCTGTTCGCGCTGCGCCGGCGCATCGGGATGCCGGCCGTCGTGGCCGCGGTCGCGCTCGTCAACGTCGCGTCGGCGTGGCTGCTCGAACGGCACGACCTGCAGTTCTTCACGTCGTACTGGCTGTCCTGGACGATCGGCGCATGGATCGCCGACGTGCGCGCGCAGCAATCGCGCGGCATGGCCGTCGTGCCGTCGCGCGCGTGGTACGTCGCGGCCGCCGTGCTGCTGGCCGCCGGCTGCGGCGCGTTCCATGTCGGCCAGTACGGTGCGTTCCAGCTGTGGTCGGCCGGCTTCGCGTGCTTCCTGTACCGCGCGCTTGCCCGCCCGCCGCGCCCGACGCCGCCGCTGCGCGTGCTGAGCTGGTTCGGCGACTTCAGCTACTCGCTGTACCTGGTCCACCTGCCGCTGTTCGTCTGCCTCGGCTCGGTGCTGTTCCATTCCGAACTGCAACTGTCGATCTGGCCGTCGTTCGCGTTCATGGCCGTCGCGATCCCGGTGGCGTACCTGTTCTACCGGATGTTCGAACGGCCGGCGATGACGTGGTCGGCCAGCTTCAAGCCGACCCGCGCCGCCCGCGTCGTCGCGTCGACGCCCGAACAGGCCGTCTGACCCAAGCAGGCCGGCCCGTCCGGTTTCGCAGCCCTCGCGCGGCGTCTCGCTGCGCGGGGGCTTTTTCACGGCCGGCGCGCGGTCGCGGGCCGCTTCGACAAGGGACGGGCAGCCTGCCGCTCTCCGACCGCGCCACGACCCGCGTAAGCCGTCTCTGCGGGGTTGCTGCAGCACGACTGCAACGGTGTCGCCTGCCCGCTTCACGTTGCCGATGGCCCGCTCCCGGTTTCAGATGACGATCGGCCATGCTCGCGCCTCATGTGGAGTCGGCGTGCATGCCCGCCCGTCCGCCACCACCAGACATCTCGCCCGCTGAAAAGCGAAGCCCCCACGCAGCACGACACCGCATGGGGGCCCGTTTGCCGCCGGCTCGCGCCAGCTGCTACTTCTTCGCGTTCGCGGCCTTGGCGGCCTTCGCCGTATCCGCGAGGATCTTCTCGACCCGCTCCACGTAGGTTTCGGTCCCGAACCGGCGCACCGCGGTCGCGCGCCCGCTCGCGACGAGCCGCTCGCGCAGCGCGCGGTCGCGCTTGAGCGTCGCCAGCGCATCGGCCAGCGCGGCCGCGTTACCCGGCTCGCAGAGCAGCCCGTTGTCGCCATCCTCGATGATCTCGACGACGCCGCCCGCCCGCGCCGCGACGACCGGCCGGCGCGCGAGCATCCCCTCGACGATCACGCGCCCGAACGGCTCCGGCGTGATCGACGTGTGCGCGACGACGTCGACCGCCGTCATGCACGCGGCCACGTCGCGCTGGAAGCCGAGGAAATGCACGCGCGCGTCCATCCCGTGCTGCGCGACGTATTCGTGCAGTTGCGCCGCATAGTCGTCCTCGCCGAACAGCGGCGCGCCGACCAGCACCACGTGCATGTCCGGATGCCGCGCGGCGGCCTCCA
This sequence comes from Burkholderia sp. 9779_493, assembly GCF_015712215.1. Lineage (NCBI taxonomy): Bacteria > Pseudomonadati > Pseudomonadota > Betaproteobacteria > Burkholderiales > Burkholderiaceae > Burkholderia > Burkholderia sp. 9779_493. Next base: position 23,062 of record NZ_JACCQA010000010.1, on the reverse strand, counting down.
GCAGCACGTGCTGCCCCTTCCAGCGCGCGAGACGACTGAACGAGCCGACCAGCCAGGCGTCCGCGGGCAGCCCCAGGCGCGCGCGCAGCGCGGCCTGGCTCACGCCTTCCAGCGCGTCGAACGGTTCGGCCGAAATGCCATTGAACACGACGTCGACGTGCTGCGGCGTGAAGCCCGTCAGCGCGCGGAACGCTTGCGCGGATGCATCGGAGTTCGCGATCACGCGCGTGACGCCGAGCCGCGCGCAATACTTGATCGCCTTCAACTGCTTGCCGCCGAAATGGTCGGTGCTGACGATGTCGCGCAGGTGCCAGACCACCGGCTTGCGCGCGAGCCGCCCGGCGAGCGCGGCGACCACCATCGCGCGTTGGGTGTTCGCGTAGATCACCTCGGCGCGGCGCGCGCGCCGCGCGACGTCGCGCACCAGCCGCACGAGCTGCTTCACCGCGCCGAACGACACGCCGCCCTGCTTGCGCACGCCCGCGAGCGCACCCTGCTCGACCACGTCGACGCGCGCGCCGATCTCGTCGAGCGCCGCGCGGAACGGACCGTCGGCGAACAGCAGCACGTCGGCGTTCGCGCGCATGTGCTTCATGATCTCGAGCAGCGACAGCTCGGCGCCGCCGAGCACGCCGCTCTGGTCGAGCACGAGCGTCGCCGGGCCGCGCGCGGCCGGCAGAGGCGCGGCCGTGCCGCGCTGCGCGGTCGAGCCGGGCAGCGCCTGCTCCACGTAGTCGAGGAAGCGCCGCCGGAACGTGTCGGCGGAAAACCGCTCCGCGTTCGCGCGGCACGCGTCCGGCGTGAAGCGCTGCGGCGCGCGCTCGAAATCGTCGACGGCCGCGACGATCGCCTGCGGCGTCTGTTCGTCGAAGAAGAGGCCGGTCGGGTGCAGGTTCGATTGCGGGTCGAGCACGGTTTCGAGCGCACCGCCCTTGCCGTACGCGATGACCGGCGTGCCGCACGCCTGCGCCTCGACGACCGAGATGCCGAAATCCTCCTCGGCCGCGAACACGAACGCCTTCGCGCGCCGCATCCGGTCGTGCAGCACCGCGAACGGCTGGTAGCCCATGATCTCGACGTTCGGGCCGGCCTTGGCGCGAATCTTCTGCATCTCGGGGCCGTCGCCGATCACGACGAGCTTGCGCTCGGGCGTGCGCGAAAAGGCTTCGACGATCAGGTCGATCTTCTTGTACGGCACCATCCGCGACGCGGTCAGGTAGAACTCCTCTTTCACCGCATTCAGCGAGAACGCGTCGACGTCGACCGGCGGAAAGATCACCGCCGCGTCGCGGTGATAGACCTTCCTGATGCGCCGTGCGATGAACGCGGAATTCGCGACGAAGCCGTCCACCGCGTTCGCGGTGCGCGTGTCCCAGTTGCGGATGTAGTGCAGGATCATCCGCGCGAGCAGCGATTTCGGCCCATGCGTGAGGTTCGACTGCTCCAGATACTGATGCTGCAGGTCCCACGCATAGCGGATCGGCGAATGCACGTAGCTGATGTGTACCTGGTCCGGCCCGGTCAGCACGCCCTTCGCGACCGCGTGGCTGCTCGAGATCACGAGGTCGTACTCGGACACGTCGAGCTGCTCGATCGCGAGCGGCATCAGCGGCAGGTAGCTACGGTACTTGGTGCGGGCGAACGGCAGCTTCTGGATGAAGGACGTCGTCACCGGCTTGCCGCGCACGAACGCGCGGTCGTCGAGAAAATCGACGAGGCTGAACAGGTCCGCGTCGGGAAAGCACGCGACGATCTGTTCGAGCACGCGCTCGGCGCCCGCATAGGTGACGAGCCAGTCGTGGACGATCGCCACGCGCAGCGCACGCGCCGGCTGCCGCGCGCCGGCGCACTCCGCCGACACCGCGCGGTGCAGCGCGGCGGCGTCGCCCGGGTGGGCCACGGCGGCATCGGCCGTGGCGAGATTCAGGACGGCGTGTTCCGCCAGATCGCGATTCATATGGTTTTCCTCGCATTGAGACGGACAAACAGGTCGCGCACGAGCGCGCGCAACCCCGGCGTCATCGTGAGCGACCACGCGACGTTCAGCACCAGCACGACCGCGCACATGCCGATCGACTCGCCGAGCCCCGGCCACGCCTGCGCCAGGAACAGGCTCGCCAGCAGGAACGCCAGATGCGCGAGCATGTCGAGCACGATTGCGCGCATCCGGATCGCCGACAGGTACAGCAGCACGCCGTAGTCGACGAGCGCGCGCGCCGCGACGACCACCGCCGCGCCGATCAGCCCGAAGTGATGAATGCCGAACCACAGGCCGCCGACGAAGAACGGCATCTCGACGAGCCCGGCGAATGCCGCGCGGGCCGGGTTGACCTGCGACTGGATCAGGATGCGCGTGACGCTCGCCTGGCCGACGAGCCACACGCTGATCACCAGCACGCGGCCGACCGGCGCCGAATGCGCGGCGAGATCGGCGCCGACCCACAGCGTGAGGAACGGCGCAAGCGCGAAGATCGCGACGATGCCGACCGGCGTGAACACGCCGTTCAGGAACTCGAGCGACTGGCGCGCGAGCGTATCCGCATGATCGCGGCCGACCGCCGACAGCCGCGGGAACAGCGTGCGCACCAGCGCGTTCGGCAGCATGTTCAACCGGGTGACGAGGTTCTGCGGCACCGTGTAATAGGTGACGAATTTCGCGCCCATGCCGGCGCCGAGCATCACGCGGTCGAGCGTGTCGGCGATCATGCTGGTCGTGCTCGCGATCAGCATCCAGCCGCCGAAGTTGAACAGCCCTTTCGCGGTGCCCCACTGCGGCGGATCGATGCGGCGGATGCCGAGCACCTTGATGCTGGCCTGCCCGAGCATCACCGCCGCGATCAGCCGCGCGACGACGGCCGCGGCGAGCACCGTCTGCAGGTTCGGCGCGATCCACCACGCGGCGGCGAGCGGCAGCAGCTGGAACAGGAACGTGCCGATCGTCTGGTTCGTGTTGAACACGCCGAACCGTTCGGCGCCGTTGATCGCGCCGGCGAACACCCACGACACGTTCGCGAGCGGAATCGCGAGCGCGAGCCACGGCAGCGCGAGATACACCTCGTGCTGCATCGCGGCCGACACCTTCGTGAAATACGCGGTGTAGACGAACGCGCCGAAATAGATCAGCAGCCCGCCCGCGATGCCGGTGCCAAGGTTCAGCCAGAACGCGCTCCAGAACACGCGCGCGCTTTCGTCCGCGTCGCCGCTCGCGAGCGCCTTCGAGATGTGGTTCTGCGCGGCCATGCTCATCCCGAGATCGAGGATCCCGAAATAGCCGATCAGCGTCCATACGAGGCTGACGACGCCGTAGCGTTCGACGCCGAGCGCGTGGATGTACGCGGGCACCGTCACCAGCGACACGAAGGTCGGCAGGATCAGCCCGATGAAGTTGATCGAAACGTTCTTGAGTATGCCTTTGTCCATGCTTGAGCCTTGAGTGACGTCGACGACGGCGCGCCGCCCGTCACGGTTTCCAGCGATACATCAGCACCTTGCCGCGCGCGTCTTCCTCGACGAACACCAGGTACTCGCCGTTCTCGCGCCGGAACGCGCTGATGCCGAACGGCACGTCGACCCAGCCGGACGCCTTGCCGACCTCGGCGCCCGGGCTCATCACGCCGACTTCCTTGCCGGTTTCCTTGTCGTACACGTGGATCTTGCCGACCGGCTCCACCGTGAAAAGGTAGCGCCCCTCGACCGTGATCCCGATCAGGTCGAAGATCGGCTTCGCGTCGAGCTTCCACGGCAGCGCCACCTGGTAGCGCGCGACTGGCGAGCCCGTCGACCACTTGTCGAAGCGGATCAGCACGCGCCCGACTTCCTTGTTGATGCCCGGCTGCGGCGGCGCGTCGGCGGTGTAGCCGGTCACGTACAGCGTGTCGGTCTGTGGCTCGTAGATCGCGCGGCGCAGCTGCGTGAACGGCTGCGGCATCGGGTAGGTGGTCACCTTGTCGTACGAATAGATCGGGTTGCCGGCCTTGTCGACGCCGCCGTACTGGAAACGGTGGATGCCGCGCACGTCGCTCGTGCGCCAGATGTCGCCCTTCGTGTCGACCCACCAGCCCCAGCCGCCGGCCTTCGCCTTGCCCGTCGTGTTGAGCTCGGACTCGTCGGCATCGATCCGGCCGTTGCCGTTCGTGTCGCGCCACAGCCAGTCGCCGCCCGGCGGCTTGTTCGGCACCTTGTCGACCGGTCGCGCACGGCCCGCGATCAGGCCGGACGGAATCGCGACTTCGCCGTCGCGCTTCGCGTCGAAGCGGTAGATCTTCAGGTGATCCGCGTACATGTCGGTCAGGTACAGGAACGTGCGACCGTCCACGCGCCGCGCGATCGGCATGCCCGGATACTGGTCCGTGTGGAACACCGGGTCGTCCGGATACTTGAAGCGGTTCGACAGGAAGCCGACGTATTTCCAGTCCTGGCCCGGCGGCCTCGACAGGTCGAGCTCGAAACGCTTGTTGCCCGTGTACACGCTGTTCGGCCGTGCGGGATCGAGCCACGCGCCGTCGACGAACAGCAGCCCCTGCACCTGCCAGCGCAGCTTGCCGTCCGGCGTGTAGCTTTCCAGCACCGCGCCGAGCCCCGCGCCGATCGTGTCGTGGCGCGGCCCGATCCCGTTCATCGACACGTAGATGTTGCCGGCGCGGTCGACACCGACGCCCGTCAGCCCGTTGAAACGCTGCGGCCCCGGCCGACCCGGCACCGGGCCCGCGAAGATGCCGCCGCGTTCGCCGAGCGTGCCGGACGGCGCATAGCCGTTGCCGCCTTTCGAGAAGATCAGGATCTGCTGGCGCGGCCCGTTGTCCGCGATCAGCACGCGCCCTTTCGCGTCGACCGCCACGTCCACCGCGTCGGTGCCTTCCGGCAGCGCCGGCGCGTCGTCGAGCTTGCGGCCGTCGGCCCGCACGTGCACGAGATGCGCGGGCCCGCCCAGCGTATCGGTCAGCAGCCACAGCGAGCCGTCGCCCGCGAGCGCGATGCGGCCCGGCTCGTGCGCGCTCCACGTGCCCTTCTGCTGCATCGTCTCCGCGTCATAGACATCCACCACGTCGCGCGACGGATTGGTCGCGAACAGCGTCTTGTCGTCGGCCGCGAGGCCGCCCACTTCGGCCTTCGCCTCGCCGACTTCCGAGCGCGCGGGCGCCGGCACCTCGTTCATCATCATGAAGCTGGCGGCCATCCGTGCGCGGCCGGCGTCGGCGCGGCCGCCCGGCGCGACCTGCGGCGCCGCGCGAAACGGCGCGGGCTGCTTCATGTCGCCGATCGTGCGTCGCGAGATGCCGAACCATTGCTTGCCCTTGTCCGGCCAGATGCCGGGCGCCTGCAAGTGGCCGCGCTCGTTGCCGACGCCGATCGCGACATACGCGTACTTGCTGTTCACCGCGATCGCGTTGCCGCCGAGATTGCCCCAGCCGTGCGTGCCGCCGGCGAAGCCGAGCATCTTCCCGTCCTGGTAGACGCTCGCCTCGGCGCCGCTCTCGTCCCACGGCGCATTCGTATACACCTTGCCCTCGGGCGTCACCGCGATCGCGCGGATGTCGATCTGCGTCCATGAGCCGTCGCCATAGCCGAACGTGTTGCCGATCCACGACGTCGTCGCGGGCAACACCGTTTCGGCCGGCACGGCGCTCGTCAGCAGCGCCGCGCATACCGTCATGCCAACCAGAATCAGACGTCGCAATGCGCTTCTCCAGACTTGATGCAACAGCGACCGGCGCCGCCACGGAGTGCCGCGGATGCGCGCTGTCGCTAAATGGGTTTCAAACGTCGCGATGCAGGTTACAAGCAAAAATAATCACAAGAAATTTGGAAATATTTGGGGATGTTTCCGCGTGAAATATCGAACCGGAACAGCGAGTAAATGGCGCGCGGAAACGGCAATAACGACCGCCTTTCCCGCGCCACCACGTAGAAAATTCCGCCCCGCACCGCCCATCGGGCCCGCCCGGGCGCCAACCTTTCATCTCGCGATCGCAATAATCGGCATTTGAATATTTGTCGCCAGATAAATGACGCGCGTTTTTTTACCGATTTCTTTTCCCTAGAATCGATTTCGATTCCATATTCCATTAAAAGGCATGCAATACGTACACGCATTGGATGCGGGTCGTGAAGGAGCCGCGCGATGACGGCCCTGGCACGCCCCGCCGACCTCGCCCCGCCGCAACACGGCCGCATCGTGCAGCTCGACGGGCTGCGCGCGATCGCGGTGGGCGCCGTGTTCCTGCAGCACGCGCTGAAGGCGCCGCTGTGGATGGGTGTCGATCTGTTCTTCGTGCTGAGCGGCCTGCTGATCACCGGCATCCTGCTCGATCGCAAGGCGCGCGGGCAGTCGTACTTCAGCCACTTCTATGCGCGCCGCGTGCGCCGCATCCTGCCGCCGTACGTGCTGCTGCTGGTGGTGTCGACGCTGCTGTTCGGCGCGAGCTGGCTGCCGCATTGGCCGTGGTTCGCGTTTTTCTCGACCAATATCGGGCTGTCGCTCGGCAGCATCGGCCATGACAGCCTGAACGTGCTGTGGTCGCTCGCGGTCGAGGAGCAGTTCTACATCTTCTGGCCGTTCGTCGTGCTGTGGTGCTCGGAGCGCGCGCTGCTGTGGGTCGCCGCCGCGCTGATCGTCGCGGCGCCGGTGCTGCGCGCGATCGCGACGCCGTGGTTCGATTCGTTCTGGCCGATCTACTACCTGACGCCGTTCCGGATGGACCTGCTCGCGGCCGGCGCGTTGCTCGCGATCGTGCTGCGCCGCGACCGGCGCGCGCTCGAGCCGTTCTACCCGCTCGCGATCGTCGGCGCGCTCGTGTCGCTCGCGATCCTCGGCTGGCTGCACCTGTCGTTCCCGCGCTTTCGCGCCGCGAACACGCCGATGTCGAATGCGGCGCTCTACAGCATCTCGCTGCTGCTGTGCACGTCGATCGTCGTGATCGCGCTGCGCGGCCGCGGCCTCGTGCAGCGTGTGCTGACGAACCCGATGCTCGTCTACGTCGGCACCGTCAGCTACACCGTCTACCTGATCCACCTGAGCGTGCTGTACGCGCTGTGGCCGCTGCATCTGAACCGCTTCGTCACGGCCGCGCTCGCGCTGGCGATCACGCTCGCGTACGCGACCCTGAGCTGGTACGGCTTCGAACGGCGCCTGACGCGCGGGCCCGCGCGCCGCGCGGTGCCGGCCGCCGCCGGCACGACCGCCTGAATTTCATCATCCATTGCTTCTACCAGGACAACGCCATGAGCCAAACTCGTAAAAAGGCCATCATCACCGGAATTTCGGGGCAAGACGGTGCGTACCTGACCAAACTGCTGCTCGACAAGGGCTACGAGGTCACCGGCACCTATCGCCGCACCAGCTCGGTGAACTTCTGGCGTATCGCCGAACTGGGCGTCGACACGCATCCGAACCTGACGCTCGTCGAGCACGACCTCACCGACGCGGGCTCGAGCCTGCGCCTGCTCGAACGCACGCAGCCGGACGAACTCTACAACCTGGCCGCGCAGAGCTTCGTCGGCGTGTCGTTCGACCAGCCGGCGACGACCGCCGAAGTGACCGGCATCGGTCCGCTGAACCTGCTCGAGGCGATTCGCGTCGTGAGCCCGAAGACGCGCTTCTACCAGGCGTCGACGTCCGAGATGTTCGGCAAGGTGCAGGCCATTCCGCAAACGGAAACCACCGCGTTCTACCCGCGCAGCCCGTACGGGGTCGCGAAGCTGTACGCGCACTGGATGACCGTGAACTACCGCGAATCGTATGGCCTGTTCGGCAGCAGCGGGATCCTGTTCAACCACGAATCGCCGCTGCGCGGCCGCGAATTCGTCACGCGCAAGATCACGGACACCGTTGCGAAGATCCGGCTCGGCAAGGCGACCAAGCTCGAGCTCGGCAATCTCGACGCGAAACGCGACTGGGGCTTCGCGCTCGAATACGTCGAAGGCATGTGGCGCATGCTGCAGGCCGACGAGCCCGACACCTACGTGCTCGCGACCAATCGCACCGAAACCGTGCGCGACTTCGTGCGGATGGCGTTCGCGGCGGCCGGCTACCAGATCGAATGGACCGGCAAGGGCGAGCAGGAGCGCGGCCTCGACGCATCGACCGGCAACGTGCTCGTCGAAGTGAACCCGAAGTTCTACCGCCCGGCCGAAGTCGACCTGCTGATCGGCTGCGCGGACAAGGCGAAAAGCAAACTGGGCTGGGCACCCAGGACGACGCTCGAACAACTTTGCCAGATGATGGTCGAAGCGGATTTGACGCGGAACCAACACCATGACACGTTCTGAAACCGGACGTCCGTCGCGCCGTGCATTCGTCACGGGCCTGACGGGCTTCACCGGTCGCTACATGGCCGAACGCCTGCAGGCGGCCGGCTATGACGTCTGGGGCACGGTCGCGCCCGGCACGCCCCGCCCCGCCGATCCGGCGTTCGCGCAGTGCACGCTGCTGCCCGTCGACCTGCTCGACGCCGAGGCCATGCGCGCGGCTGCGGCCGATGCACGCCCCGACGCAGTCGTGCATCTCGCCGCGCGTGCGCATGTCGCACAGGACGAGCCATCGCAGACCTACGCGGTCAACATCGTCGGCACGCGCAACCTGCTGGCTGCCCTCTCCGGCCTCGACCGCCGTCCGTCGGCCGTGCTGCTGGCCAGCAGCGCGAACATCTACGGCAACTCGACGGCCGGCGTGCTCGACGAAACCGTCGCGCCTGCGCCGGCGAACGACTACGCGGTCAGCAAACTCGCGATGGAATATGCGGCGAAGCTATGGGCCGACCGGCTGCCGATCGTGATCGCCCGGCCGTTCAACTACACGGGCGTCGGCCAGAGCGATGCCTATCTGCTGCCGAAGCTCGTCGCGCACTATGCGCGCAACGCACCGCGGATCTCGCTCGGCAATCTCGACGTGAGCCGCGATTTCTCCGACGTGCGCGACGTGACGGCCGCCTATCTGAAGCTCATCGAAGCCGCACCGGCAGGCGAGACGTTCAACGTCTGCTCGGAGCGCGCGTATTCACTGAAGGAAGTGCTGGCGATGCTGTCGCGCATCGCCGGTTACGTGATCGACGTGACGATCGATCCACGCTTCGTGCGACACAACGAAGTGAAAAGCCTGAGCGGGTCGCGCGACAAGCTGCGGCGTGCGGTCGGCGAATTGCCGGTCACGCCGCTCGACGAAACGCTGCGATGGATGGTGGACGCGATGCGTGCTGCACCGCCCGGCCACGCCGCTGACTGAACGGGACGACACGCACGCAACGGCATGCGCCGAAACGACGACGGGCCGCTCTCACGAGCGGCCCGTTTTCATTGATGCCGGTCCGAAAACCGCTGCGTCACTCAGCCGTCCAGGCCGCGCGCCAAATCGTTGCGAATGTCGCCCGCATGCTCGAGGCCGACCGCCAGGCGGATCAGCCCCTCGGTGATCCCCGCCGCGGCGCGCGCTTCCGGCGTGATGCGGCCGTGCGTCGTGGTCGCCGGATGCGTGATCGTCGTGCGCGTGTCGCCGAGGTTGCCGGTGATCGACACCAGCTTCGTGCCGTCGATCACGCGCCATGCGTTCGCGCGCTGCTGCTCGGGCGTGTCGCCCTTCAGCTCGAACGACACGATCGCGCCGCCCGCCTTCTGCTGGCGCTTCGCGAGTTCATGCTGCGGATGCGATTCGAGCCCCGGATAGAACACGCGCGCGACGGCCGGATGCGCGTCGAGCCAGCGCGCGATCTCCAGCGCGTTCGCCGATTGCTTCTCGACGCGCAGCGACAGCGTCTCCATCCCCTTCAGCAGCACCCACGCGTTGAACGCCGACAGCGTCGGGCCCGCGCTGCGCACGAACGGGAACACCTTGCCCATGATGAATTCCTTCGAGCCGACCAGCGCGCCGCCGAGCACGCGGCCCTGACCGTCGAGGAATTTCGTCGCCGAATGCATCACGACATCCGCGCCGAGCTTCAGCGGCTGCTGCAGCACCGGGCTGCAGAAACAGTTGTCGACGACGAACAGCGCGTTCGCGGCCTTCGCGATCTTGCCGATCGCCTCGATGTCGGCGAGTTCGGTCAACGGGTTCGACGGCGTCTCGAGGAAGAACATCTTCGTTTCCGGCCGCACGGCTTCCTGCCATGCGTTCAAGTCCGTCGGGTCGACGAAGGTCGTCGTGATCCCGAACTTGCTGAAGATCTGCGAGAACATCCCGAGCGTCGAGCCGAACAGGCTGCGCGAGCTGACGAGATGGTCGCCCGCCTGCAGCGCGGACATCACGACCGACATGATCGCGGCCATGCCCGACGCCGTCGCGATGCACGCCTCGCCGCCCTCGAGCGCCGCGAGACGCTCCTGGAACATGGTGACGGTCGGATTCGTGAAGCGCGAGTAGGTGAAATAGTCTTCCGAATTCGCGAAGCGCTCGGCCGCGTCGGCCGCGCTCGAGAAGCAGAAGCTCGACGTGAGGAACAGCGCTTCCGAATGCTCGTTGAAGTCGCTGCGCTGCGTGCCCGCGCGCACGGCAAGCGTGTCGAAGTTGAGGGAGTCGTCCATGTTCCGTTTTCCGTATTCGATGGCCGCGCCGACGGTCGTTCATGAGGCGCGGACCCGGTCAAAACCCAGGCCAAAAACAAAAAGCCCGCTATGCGTCGGCATCAGCGGGCTTCGGTGCGGTACGACAGCGATCGACTCGGGCCGGCTGCCGCCGGCCTTCGCTTTAGCTGTTTTGGGAAGTTGCCCCGCGTCCGCAAGCTGATATCAAATCGACGCAAGGCCACATCCTATCACGCCTCGATCGAAGCGTGCGCCGGCGTTACTCGACCGACAGCTGCAGGTTCATCTGCGAACGCTCGGTATCGCCGGCCGTATCGCGATCGGCCTGCGACGCCGGCGTGAGGCGCGCGCGCTCGATCGCATCGAGATACTCGGGCGTCACGTCGCCGGTGATGTAGTTGCCGTCGAAACACGACGCCTCGAAGCGCTCGAGCTTCGGGTTGATGTCGCGCACCGCGCGGCGCAGATCGTCGACGTCCTGATAGATCAGGTGGTCGGCGCCGATGATCTTCGCGACTTCCTCGTCGGTGCGGCCGTGCGCGACGAGCTCGCCACGCGTCGGCATGTCGATGCCGTACACGTTCGGGAACTTCACGGGCGGCGCCGCCGACGCGAAGATCACCGACTTCGCGCCCGCATCGCGCGCCATCTGCACGATTTCATGCGAGGTCGTGCCGCGCACGATCGAATCGTCGACGATCAGCACGTGCTTGTCCTTGAACTCGATGCTCATCGCGTTGAGCTTCTGGCGCACCGACTTCTTGCGCACGGCCTGCCCCGGCATGATGAAGGTCCGGCCGACGTAGCGGTTCTTGAAGAAGCCTTCGCGATACTCGACGCCGAGCTTCGCGGCGACCTGCATCGCGGCCGGGCGCGACGAATCGGGAATCGGCATCACGACGTCGATCGGCACGTTTGGCAGCTCGCGCTTGATCTTCTCGGCGAGATAGTCGCCCATGCGCAGGCGCACGTTGTAGACCGGCACGCCGTCGAGACACGAATCCGGACGGGCCAGATACACGTATTCGAACATGCACGGATTCAGCGTCGGGTTCTCCGCACACTGCTGGCTGTGGAAGTTGCCGGCCTTGTCGATGAAGATCGCTTCGCCCGGCTCCAGGTCACGCACGAATTCGAAACCGATGCCTTCGACCGCCACCGACTCCGACGCGACCATCCATTCGGTGCCGTGTTCGGTTTCGAGCTTGCCGATGCAGAGCGGACGGATGCCGAACGGGTCGCGGAACGCGAGCAGGCCGTAGCCGGCGATCAGCGACACGATCGCGTACGAACCCTGCAGGCGGCGATGCACGCCCGACACCGCCTTGAACACCGACGCCGGATCGAGCTCGAGGCCCGTGGTCGACAGTTGCAGCTCGTGCGCGAACACGTTGAGCAGCACTTCGCTGTCGGAATTGGTGTTGATGTGCCGGCGGTCGATCCGGAACATCTCGTCCTTCAGTTGCTGCCAGTTCGTCAGGTTGCCGTTGTGCGCGAGGATGATCCCGAACGGCGCGTTCACGTAGAACGGCTGCGCCTCGGCCTCGCTCGACGCCGAGCCGGCCGTCGGGTAGCGCACCTGGCCGATGCCGTAGGTGCCGGGCAGGCTGCGCATGTTGCGCGTGCGGAACACGTCGCGCACCATGCCGTTCGCCTTGTACATGTGGAAATTGCTGCCGTCCGCCGTCGCGATGCCCGCCGCGTCCTGACCGCGATGCTGCAGCAGCAGCAGGCTGTCATAGATCAGCTGATTGACCGGGGATTGGGAGATAACACCTACGATGCCGCACATGGCATGTCCTTCAGAATGACAAAATCGGTTCCGTCCTGCCCGGCCGCGTCGTCACACGCGTACGTACTGGGCCATGCCGTCGGGCAGGAGCTGCTTCAGCTCGTGCACGCCCTGTTCGGCAAAAGGACGCAATAGCGCATTGCGCCAGAAATCCTGTTTGGGCAGTTCGGTCAGCCCGGCCGCCGCGACCAGCAGCACCACCAGCACGCAGCCGCGGACGAGCCCGAACATCATGCCCAGCGAGCGGTCGACGCCGCCCAGGCCACTCGCCTGCGCGATCCGCGACAGCAGCGCGTTCGCCACGCCGGCGACCAGCACGACGCCGATCACGACTAACGCGAAGGCGATCACCCACTGCGTCAGCGCGCCGCCCGGCCAGTTCGCCGGGATGTACGGCACGACCAGCCCGACGTAGCGGCCCGCGATCACGATCGCCGCGATCCAGCCGATCAGCCCGAAAATCTCGGACACGAAGCCGCGCCATGCGCCGCGCAGCGCCGACAACACGATCACCGCCAATACAGCGTAGTCGAAAGCCGTCAGCATCGTGGCATTACTGCGTCAGACCGGCTTCGCGCACCTTCGCGATCGCGGCGGAAGCCGCCGATCGATCCGCGAACGGGCCGGCACGCAACAGTGTAGCCGTGCTGCCGTCCGCCTGCTTGCGATGCTCGACATATGCGGGCACACCCGCCGATTTCAATTTGGTCGCCCACGAACGGGCCGTCGCGTCGTCCTTGAACGAGCCGAGCTGCACCGCGAAGCGCGCACCGGCCGGCGATGCCGGCGACGATGCGTCGCCGCTGTCCGGGCTCGCGGCGCCTGCATTCGCGACGGTTGCGGGCGCAGGCTTCGGCGCGGCCGGTTTCGCCGCGGGGGCGGCCGGCTTCGGCGCGGGCTTCGGCGGCGTCACGCTCGCCGTGGTGGTCGTATCGGGTTTCGCGGCCGGCTTGGCGGCATCCTTCGGCGCAGGGGCCGGTGCGGCCGCAACGGTCGTGTCGGATGCCGGCGGTTCGTCGTGGGCGACGCCCGCCTGCACGTCGGACACATCGTCGTCGCGCGGCGCGACCGCCTGGTGCGCGGGCCGGTTCGGGATGTCGATCGCGATGTCGTCCGTGACCGGCTTCGGGTGCGAGTCGAGCACCATCGGCAGCACGATCACCGCGGCCACGACGAGCGCGATCGCGCCGACGAGGCGCCGGCGTGCGCGTTGCTTTTCTGGAAGGGTCGGATCGAGGAGCAGTGCGTCCGATTCCGGACGCTCGGTGCGGCGCGGGCGCCGCTCGACGCGTTCAGTGCGCTCCGTGCGCACGTTCCGGGAAGCCCCGGTGCGACCGCCGCGCCGCGGGGGCGCGTCGTCGTCTTTTTTGCCGAACGAGAAAATTCCCATGAATGGCTGAGTCCGAAACTGCCCGTCAGTCAGTGTTGCTGCGATTTACGGTAGGCCAGCACGCCGGCAACCGTATGGAAACTGCCGAAAACCACGATTCTATCATTCTCGGATGCTCTTTTTAGTGCATCGCGAAACGCTTCCGCAGGCGACGCGTAGCGCGTCACGCTCGAATCGGGCCCCTCCTCCACGCCAGCCTTGCGCAGCGCGGCTTCGAGCTGCTCCGCGGAGGCCGCGCGCGGCAGCGGCAGGTCGGTCACGCACCAGTGGTCGATCTCGCCCTTCAGGTGCTGCAGCACGCCGTCGATGTCCTTGTCGTGCATCGCGCCGAACACCGCGTACGTGTACGGGAAGAAGCCCATGTTGCCGAGGTTCTGCTCGAGCACGGCCGACGCATGCGGGTTGTGCGCGACGTCGAGCACGATCGCCGGCTTGCCGGGCAGCACCTGGAAGCGCCCCGGCAGCTCGACGTTCGCCAGCCCGAGCCGGATGTCCTGCGCGGACACCGGCAGCACCGGACGCAGCGCCTCGAGCGCGGCGAGCGCGGCCGACGCATTGATCAGCTGATTCGCGCCACGCAGCGCCGGATACGCGAGCGCCGGATAGCGCTTCTCGCGGCCGAGGTAGCTCCATTGCTGGCGCTCGGCGCCCGCTTGCGCCTCGTAGCGGAAATCGCGACCGACGAGCCACAGATCGGCGCCGATCGCTTCGGCGTGGTCGATCAGCGTCTGCGGCGCGGCCGGATCGCCGCAGATCGCCGGCTTGCCGGCGCGGAAGATCCCGGCCTTCTCGAACGCGATCTTCTCGCGCGTGTCGCCAAGGTATTCGGTATGGTCGATGTCGATGCTCGTGACGATCGCACAATCGGTATCGATGATGTTGACCGCGTCGAGCCGGCCGCCGAGGCCGACTTCGAGGATCACCGCGTCGAGCCCGCGCGCCGCGAACAGATGCAGGATCGCGAGCGTCGTGAATTCGAAATACGTGAGCGATACGGGCTCGGCCAGCGACGTGCGCGCGGCTTCGACGGCCTCGAAGTGCGGCAGCAGTTCGTCATCGGTCACGTTCCGTCCGTTCACGCGCGCGCGCTCGTTGAATTCGAGCAGGTGCGGCGACGTGTGGCAGCCGACCTTGTAGCCCGCGCGCACGAGGATCGTCTCGAGGAATGCGCAGGTCGAGCCCTTGCCGTTCGTGCCGCCGACGGTGATCACCGGGCACGCGAATTCGAGCTGCAGCGCCGCCTTGACCTGCCCGATGCGGGTCAGGCCCATGTCGATGCCGACCGGGTGCGCGCGTTCGAGATGCGAAAGCCACGCGTCGAGAGTGGGAAAAGTGCTCATCGGATCAAATCTGGATCGGTACCGCCACTACGCCAAAAAACGAAGCGCGCCGCCTGACGCTGGAGCCAGGCGACGCGCGGAGTCACAACCTTGCGCCGGTCAGGCCAGCGCGTCGGCCGGCTGTCGCTGCAGCAGCGCGAGCAACTGCGCGATCTCGTCGCGCATCTTGCGACGATCGACGATCATGTCGATCGCGCCGGTCTTCAGCAGGAATTCGGCGCGCTGGAAACCTTCCGGCAGTTTCTCGCGGACCGTCTGCTCGATCACGCGCGGGCCGGCGAAGCCGATCAGCGCCTTCGGCTCGGCGATCACGACGTCGCCGAGGAATGCGAAGCTCGCCGACACGCCACCCATCGTCGGGTCGGTCAGCACCGAGATGAACGGCAGCTTCGCCTCGGCGAGCTTGGTCAGCATCGCGGTGGTCTTGGCCATCTGCATCAGCGACAGCAGGCTTTCCTGCATCCGCGCGCCGCCCGATGCGGTGAAGCAGATGAACGGCACGTGCTGCTCCAGCGCGTTCTGCGCGCCGCGCGCGAAGCGTTCGCCGACGACCGAGCCCATCGAGCCGCCCATGAACGAGAACTCGAAACAGGCCGCGACGACGGGCAGCGTGTGGATCGCCCCGCCCATCACGACCATCGCGTCGGTCTCGCCGGTTTCGTCCATCGCTTCCTTCAGACGATCGGGGTACTTGCGGCTGTCCTTGAACTTCAGCGTGTCGACCGGCACGATTTCCTGGCCGATTTCATAGCGGCCTTCCGGATCGAGCAGCCCGTCGAGGCGCTCGCGTGCACCGATGCGCATGTGGTGATCGCACTTCGGGCACACGTGCAGGTTCGCGTCCACGTCGTTGCGATAGAGAACGGCCTCGCAGGACGGGCACTTGACCCACAGGCCTTCCGGAATGCCCTTGCGGCTTTTCGGGTCGGTCTGCTTGATCTTCGGCGGCAACAGTTTGTCGAGCCAGCTCATCGTATGGTTTCCTGTTCCGTGGCGGGGCGGGCCGACCGGCCCGTTCCCGCTTCCTGTTGTGTTTATCGCGCCGTCTTGCCCGCGCCGTCCAGCGCGGCACGCAGCTCGGCAATGAAAGTCTTCAGCGCGGCGGCGGCGCCTTCCGGCGCGGCGCTCTCGAGCAGCTGCACCAGGCGGCTGCCGATCACGACGGCATCCGACACTTCGGCCACCGCGCGCGCCGTTTCGGCGTCGCGGATACCGAAGCCGACGCCCACCGGAACCGGCACGCGCGACTTGATGGCCGGGATTTTACCTGCAATGCTCGAAACATCCAGATTTCCCGCGCCGGTCACGCCCTTGAGCGACACGTAATACACGTAGCCGCTCGCGATCTTGCCGACGTCGGCAATGCGCTCGTCGGTCGACGTGGGCGCCAGCAGGAAGATCGGATCGATCTGCGCGGCGCGCATTTTCTCGGCGAAAACACCGGCCTCTTCCGGCGGATAGTCGACCACCAGCACGCCGTCGACGCCGGCCGCGTGCGCTTCGGCCGCGAACGCGTCGACACCCATCCGTTCGATCGGGTTCGCATAGCCCATCAGCACGACGGGGGTTTGGGGGTCGGTTTCGCGGAAACGCTTCACGTCGGCGAGCACGCTCTTCAACGTGACGCCGCGCGCGAGCGCGCGTTCCGACGAGCGCTGAATCACCGGGCCGTCGGCCATCGGGTCCGAGAACGGCACGCCGAGCTCGATCACGTCCGCGCCGCCTGCGGCGAGCGCGTGCATGAATTCGACGGTTTTCGCGGGATCGGGGTCGCCGGCCGTGATGAACGGGATCAGGCCCTTACGGCCTTGTTCGGCGAGCGCGGCGAAGGTCTGCTGAATACGGGACATGGCAATTTTCCTGTGTCGATCCGGAACTGGCGCTTCAGCGCTTGCTCCGGTCTCATACGATGTATGCGTTGCGTTCGGCGACGCGGCGGCGCGACTCACGCGCACGCCGGCGCGGCGAGCGCGCTCACGCGCTCGTGCGCGATCGCACAATAGCTTTCGTTGATCTCGTAGCCGACGAAGTCGCGCCCCTGCCGTGCGCAGGCCACCGCGGTCGTGCCGCTGCCCATGAACGGATCGAGCACGCGGCCGCCCGGCGGGCAGCTTGCGAGCACCATCCGCTCGATGATTTCCAGCGGCTTCTGGGTCGGATGATCGACGCGCTCCGCGTGCTGCCGGTGCAGGCGCGAGACCGACCAGACGTCCTTCGGGTTGTAGCCCATCTCCAGCCACTTGCTGCCTTCGAACAGCTTGCGCGAGCGGGCCTTCTTCGTGTCGGCGTCGTACGGGATGCGGACCGGATCGAGATCGAAGTAATACGCTTTGGAAACCGCGAAAAAGCCGATGTTGTCGTGCACCGACGTGAAACGGCGCGTCGTGCCGCCCATGCTCGGCACGCGCCGGTCCCAGATGATCTCGTTGACCATCGTGAGTTTCGTCTTCAGGAAACTGAAGATTTCCGGCGCGTACTGCCACGTGCAGAAGATGTACATCGACCCGCTCGGCTTCAGCTTCGGAATCGCGAGGTCGAGCCACTCGCGCGTCCACGCGAGGAAGTCGTCGCCCGAACGCTTGTCCGAATCGTTGCCGTAGTCCTTGCCGAGCCCGTACGGCGGATCGGCGACGATCAGGTCGATCGACGCATCCGGCAGGTGCGCGGCGTGGGTCAGGAAATCGCGGTTGTGCAGCTCGATACCGGACGGCAGCGCGCGCGGCACGGCAGCGGCGGGCTGAACCGCCTCCGCCTCGCTCGCGGCGCCGCCGCCCGGCTCTTCGATCAGGTCACGCATCGGTCGGGGTCAGAGCTCGATGCCCGATCGCTCGGCGACCGTGTGCATGTCCTTGTCGCCGCGGCCCGACAGGTTGACGAGCAGGATCTTGTCCTTCGGCAACGTCGGCGCGAGCTTCACGCCATACGCGATCGCGTGGCTCGACTCGAGCGCGGGAATGATCCCCTCGATCCGGCAGCAGTCGTGGAACGCCTTCAACGCCTCGTCGTCGCTGATCGGCACGTACTGCGCGCGGCCGCTGTCCTTCAGCCATGCGTGCTCGGGGCCGACGCCCGGATAGTCGAGGCCCGCCGACACCGAATGCGTCTCGATGATCTGGCCGTTGTCGTCCTGCAGCAGGTACGTGCGGTTGCCGTGCAGCACGCCCGGGCTGCCGGCGATCAGCGATGCCGCGTGATGGCCCGTATCGAGGCCGTCGCCGGCCGCTTCGACGCCGATCAGCTGCACCGAGGTATCGTCGATGTACGGATAGAAGATGCCCATCGCGTTCGACCCGCCGCCCACGCACGCAATCACCGCGTCCGGCTGCCGGCCAGCGAGCTCGGGCATCTGCACCTTGCACTCGTCGCCGATCACGCGCTGGAAGTCGCGCACCATCATCGGATACGGGTGCGGGCCCGCGACCGTGCCGATGATGTAGAACGTGCTTTCGATGTTCGTGACCCAGTCGCGCATCGCTTCGTTCAGCGCGTCCTTCAGCGTGCGCGAACCCGATTCGACCGGCACGACGGTCGCGCCGAGCAGCTTCATCCGGTAGACGTTGGCGGCCTGCCGGCGCACGTCCTCCGAGCCCATGTAGACGACGCACTCCATCCCGAAGCGCGCGCAGATCGTCGCGGTCGCGACGCCGTGCTGGCCGGCGCCGGTTTCCGCGATCACGCGCTTCTTGCCCATGCGCTTCGCGAGCAGCGCCTGGCCGATCACGTTGTTGATCTTGTGCGCGCCCGTGTGGTTCAGGTCTTCGCGCTTCAGGTAGATCTGCGCGCCGCCGAGCATCTCGCTCCAGCGCTGCGCGTGATAGATCGGCGACGGGCGGCCGACGAAATACTTCAGCTCGCGCTCGAATTCGGCGACGAAGTCGGGATCGTTCTGGAACTTTTCATACGCCGCGCGCAGTTCGTCCAGCGCGTGAATCAGCGTCTCGGCGACGAACACGCCGCCATACGGGCCGAAATGGCCGCGATCATCAGGAAGGTTGTACATGGTGTCTCTCTCGATCGGTCGGTGCGCCCGCTTTGGGGGTCGCACCGGCTTGCATCACCCGGCGTCCGCTGCGCGCACCGCGCGTACGAACGCCGCCATCCGGGCGTGATCCTTCACGCCCTTCGCGCCCTCCACTTCGATGCCACTCGAGACATCGACAGCAAACGGACGCAGCTGGCGGATCGCATCACCGACGTTTTGCGCGTTCAAGCCACCACTCAAAACGGCCCGACGCGCGAGCTCTGCGGGAATAAGAGACCAATCGAAGACCTTGCCGCTACCGCCGTAATCCGGCACCAGGGTGTCGAACAGGAGGCCGCGCGCTTTCGAATAATGAAGAGCCGATTCTACCAAATCGGCACGCTGCGTCGAGGGGCCGACGCGTACCGCGCGCAACCACGGCAGGCGTGCCGCGCGGCCAAGTGCGTCGCACTGCTCCGGCGTCTCGTCGCCGTGGAACTGCAGCACCGTGAGCGGCACGTCGCGCACGACGGCTTCGATCTCGGCTTCGGTCGCATTCACGAACAGCCCGACCACCGAGACGAACGGCGGCGCGAGGCTCGCCAGCTCGGCCGCCTGCGCGATCGACACCGCGCGCGGGCTCTTCGGGTAGAACACGAGGCCGATCGCATCGGCGCCGAGCGCCGCCGCGTGCAGCACGTCCTCGGGGCGCGACAGCCCGCACAGCTTGATGCGCGTGCGCGGCGCCAGGCCAGCCGCGGCGGAAGTCGAAGAAGACACGGCGTGCTCCGTCATGTTTGTGGGTCCAGATCCGCCCAGACGCTGCTCCACGGCACGCTGCCGAGCTGCGCGGGCGGGACGGCGAATTCCGCCGGGTAGCCGACGTGGGCGAGGTACAGCCCGTCGGCCATGAACGTGGGCGCCGCGAGATTGCGGTCGCGCCCGGCCAGCACGTCGGCGAGCCAGTCGGCCGGATAGCGGCCGCGCCCCACCGCGACGAGGCAGCCCATCAGGTTGCGCACCATGTGGTGCAGGAACGCGTTGGCGCGGAAGCGGAAATGGATGAAATGCCCCGCGCGCCGCACGTCGATCTGATACAGGTGTTTGACCGGCGTCTTCGACTGGCATTCCGACGACCGGAACGACGAAAAGTCGTGCTCGCCGATCAGGTGCGCGGCGGCGGCGCGCATCGCGTCGTCGTCGAGCGGCGTGTGGATCCAGCCCGCGCGCCCGGCCAGCATCGGCGAACGCACCGGATGCACGTACAGCGCGTAGTAATAGGTGCGCTCGAACGCCGAAAAGCGCGCATGGAACGTGTCCGGCATCGGTTTCGCCCACTGCACCGACACGGTCGGCGGAAGGAACGCGTTGGTGCCGCGCACCCACGAGAACACCTCGCGCTCGAGTTCCGTGTCGAAATGCACGACCTGCCCGAGCCCGTGCACGCCGGTGTCGGTCCGCCCCGCCACCGTCGTGTGCAGCGGCACCCGCGCGAACTCGGCCAGCGCATGTTCGAGCCGGTCCTGCACGGTCTTGCCGTGCGGCTGCGACTGCCAGCCGCAGAACGCCGCGCCGTCGTACTGGATGCCGAGCGCGATCCGCATCACGCCTCGTCCGCCAGTTTCGCGAGCAGCGCGCGCGCATCGTCGCGCGTCGCGGCGTCGTTCGCGTCGACCACTTCCTGCAGCAGCGTGCGTGCGCCGGACAGGTCGCCCAGTTCGACGTACTCCGCCGCGAGATCGAGCTTGTTGCGGGCGATGCGCGCGAGTTCGTCCGCGGTGAGCGCAGGCAGCGCGGCGCCCGGCGTGGACGGCAGGTCGAGATCGAAATCGAGCTTCAGCGCGCCGAACTGCGCGCCGCCGAGCGCCGGCAGCGACGACGTCGCGGGCGACTGGCCCGCGTGGCCGGCAGGCGTCGCGGCGTCCGGGTCCCAGTCGAACTCGTCGTCCTGGTCGGCCGGATGTTCCGGCGTCGTTTCACCCGAGCCAATCGGCGGGTGCTGGGCGGATTGACCGTTAGTTGCGATTTTATCGGCGTCGGGCTGCGCTGCCCGCGCCGCGCGTTCCTCCGGCGTCAACGACGGCTCGTCTGTCGCCCGCGGCGGCAACGGCATGTCGAGACTGTTGAGCGCGCTGATCGCGTTCTGCATCAGCGTCGCGTGCTGCGCTTCGGTGCTCGAAGGCGCGATGGACGCCGCGGGCGGCTCGGCCGGCTGATCGGCGGCGGTGTTTTTTTCCGCTGGCGCCGCCTCGTGCGGCGCCTCGGCCGAAACCGGAGTCGCGTCGTTCGCGGGCGACTCCGCCGCATGAGCAGACGGCAATTCGGGCGACTCGTCGCGCGGCGGCGCCGTCACTTCGGGTGCGGGCGAGGTGTCCGCTGCGGGCGGCTCGATGGTCTCCGCCGCCGCCGCAGTCGCCGCCGCGAGGTTCATGTCGGACGCCGCATCGCGCGCAACCGGCATCTCGGGCGTGATCGGCAGTTCGCGCTCGACGGACGGCGCGGCTTCCGCTTCCGCGGCACCGCCTGCCGCGGCCGTAGCCGTACCCGCATCGTCCGCGCGGCGCCCCTTGCGGCGCTTGCGCCACGCGAAGCCGGCCGCGAGCACGATCACGGCAGCGCCGGCCACGGCGGCCGGACGCCAATCCATCTGTTCGGGACGGCGTGCAGGTGTCGCGACGGGCGCGACCGGCTGCACGGACGCCGATGCCGGTTGCGGCGCGCTGGCTGCCACGCCCGACGCGGCTTCGCTTGCCGTCGATGCGGCGGCCGACACACCCGCGTCGTTCGCGGCCGGACGCGGCGCGGCGGGCACCGGAGCCGGCGCCGGCGCGACGCCGGTCGTCGTGGCCGGCTTGCCGATGCCGTGCTTCTGCAACTCCATCAGCACGCGATTCTTCAGCGCCAGCAATTGCTGCAGGCTCGACGGCCGCGGCTGCGACGCAC
The DNA here is from genome assembly GCF_015712215.1 of Burkholderia sp. 9779_493. NCBI lineage: Bacteria > Pseudomonadati > Pseudomonadota > Betaproteobacteria > Burkholderiales > Burkholderiaceae > Burkholderia > Burkholderia sp. 9779_493. The sequence continues at coordinate 1,124 of NZ_JACCQA010000010.1, read as the reverse complement.
TCACGGCGGGCGCTGCGCCGGCCGGTTCGTGCACGCCGGAAACCGGGCCGCCCGGCACCGCCTGCCCCGCGGCGTCGCTCGTGGCCGACGGCGCCGACTGGATCGCGCCGCTCCATACGTGCGGGCCGCTTGCCCCGGCCGTAGGCGCCGCCGGCTGCATGCCGTCGACAGCCGACGCGCCATGTGCGGCCGACGCCCCGTTCGAAGAGGCACCGCTCGAAGCCGATGCCGATGCCCCCGCCGCCGTCGCGGCACTCGCGCCGCTCACCGGCGTTGCATGCTGGGCAGGCGCCACCGGCGCGGACTGCACGGCCGAGCCGGCATGCGGCGCCGATGCGCCATGCTGCGCGATCGCCGCCGCGCCCGATGCGGCGGCGGGCGCGGAAGCGGCCGTCGTCCCGGAGGCAGCGGATGCGCCGGCCGGCGCGAGCGCCGCGCCGGTGGCGTCGAGCGCGGGCACCGTCAGCGTCGCGCCGACTTTCAGGCGGCTCGCGTCGCGCTTCATGAACGCCTGCGGATTGGCGTCGAACAGCGCACGGCCAGCGCGCGCGAGCACGCCCGGATCGTGCGATTGCGTGGCCGCTTTCGCGATGTCGTTCAGCGACTGGCCCGGCTGGACCGTCACGGTAAGCGGAGCGGCGGCGCCGGCAGCGGACGCCGGCAGTTCGCCGGCGCCGACTGCCCATGCCGATGCGGCTGCGCCGAGCGCCAGGATCGCCAGCGCGCCACGCACGGCACGCGACAGACGGGACTGACGCGGAAACAAGGAAATTCGGGACATCGTTGGCTCTATCGCCGCGCGCAGGCGCGGCTCGGATTCACGGTTGGAAGCGTCAATAAATGGCTGCAGAAATGCAAAAGCGTCGCGCGGAACGCGACGCTTTCGGCGGGTCTGTGCGTCGTAACCGCGTAGTTTACTTCACACGATCGGGTTCCGGCCGAATTCGTCGCCGGCAGGTGCAACCGGGCGCGGGGTAGGCGCTCGTGTCGCGCGGCCGGGGCCTGTCAGGAATTTTGTGTTTAAGGCATAACATGCTCCCAAGGAGAATTTATGCCTCGCAAACCGAAAGCCCAGCCGGCGGCTCTGCCGGCGATTCCGGCCGAGTTGCTTGAGCAGTTCGGCA
>NZ_JACCQA010000109.1:0-462 GCF_015712215.1 Burkholderia sp. 9779_493 | reverse complement strand
ACAACCCGGATAGTTTCCACGTCCATCTCAAGACGCTTCCGCTATCCAAATTACTTACTTCTTCCAGATTGTTAAAGAACGACAGCCGATATCTGTTGATATCCTCTGACTGGCTCAATCGCCAATGCAAAATTCTCGGTTCAGTGTCTGAACCAAGCCCTTAGCGTTGGTGATTGGTGGAGGCAGACGGGATCGAACCGACGACCCCCTGCTTGCAAAGCAGGTGCTCTCCCAGCTGAGCTATGCCCCCATGTACAGATTTGCCTCAGGTGTACCTACAGCCTGCCGGCATGGGCTGCTCGTAAGCGCTAAAGCGCTAACGATCACCGACACGTCAGACAATGGTGGGTCTGGTTGGATTCGAACCAACGACCCCCGCCTTATCAAGACGGTGCTCTAACCGACTGAGCTACAGACCCCTGAGTCTGTCTTTAATTTACAGCCGATAAGCGTGAGCGCTCA
>NZ_JACCQA010000108.1:0-476 GCF_015712215.1 Burkholderia sp. 9779_493 | reverse complement strand
GTTCCAAAATGGACGAAGTTATCTACGAAGAGTTTAAAGGCACCGGTAACATGGAACTGCACCTCTCTCGTAAGATTGCTGAAAAACGCGTCTTCCCGGCTATCGACTACAACCGTTCCGGTACCCGTAAAGAAGAGCTGCTTACCACTCAGGAAGAGCTGCAGAAAATGTGGATCCTGCGCAAAATTATCCATCCGATGGGTGAGATTGATGCGATGGAATTCCTCATCAATAAGCTGGCAATGACCAAGACGAATGATGACTTCTTCGATATGATGAAGCGCTCGTAAGGTAAAAAAAGCCAAAAACGCCACGCCTTTGCGTGGCGTTTTCATTTTTGGGTTTGTATGATCCAGAGACAGAGAAAGCGGGACGAAAGTTGTCGTATAATGGCGCCGGATAGCAGGCGGAGACAGCTTTAACAGACTAAAATCTATACAATAAATTTGTAATGTTCTGCTTTTCCCCTTCTGGAG
>NZ_JACCQA010000107.1:0-478 GCF_015712215.1 Burkholderia sp. 9779_493 | reverse complement strand
CCTGCTCGACGGCTCGATGCAAGGCGTGGTGGGCGATATTCTCAACCAGCTTCCGGCGCTGGGCGAGAAAGTCGCCGCGGCGGTGGAGGGGGAACGCCAGAAGGGCTTCACCATGATTGAATCGGTGCTGAACCGCATCCGGGAGGGCCGATGAAAGTCAGCTTCTTCCTGCTGAAATTTCCTTTATCGTCTGAGACGTTTGTCTTAAACCAGATCGTGGCGTTTATCGAGATGGGTTATGAGGTGGAGATTGTCGCCCTGCAAAAGGGCGACCTGACCAACACTCATGCGGCTTATACCCAATATCAACTGGCGGACAAAGTTCGCTGGTTACAGGATGAGCCGTCAACGGCGCTGGAGAAGCTACGCTATCGCGCGTTCAGCACGTTGCGCGGTTTACACCGTCCCGCCGTCTGGCGGGCGTTAAACGCGCGGCGCTACGGCCAGGAGGCGCGCAACCTGATCCTCTCTTCTATCT
>NZ_JACCQA010000106.1:0-585 GCF_015712215.1 Burkholderia sp. 9779_493 | reverse complement strand
GCTTTGCTACACGCTTCCTTCAGACCCCGCCTCGCGACGACGCCCTTGCGTTTCGCTAGTCCTTCGCCCCATCAGGCTGGACAGGGGACTTGCACCCCCAAGCTGTTGCGCATGCTCGGCGCACAAACAAAAGGCCCGATCTCGCGATCGGGCCTTTCGAATTCCGTTGGTGGAGCGGAGGAGGATCGAACTCCCGACCTTCGCATTGCGAATGAGGTTTCGATCCACTTAGAGCCACCTGATCAAAGTTCTTGATTCCGAAGTGCTTTTCAGAAACGGGGCAAAACCTTTGAAAATCAATTGGTTGCCGAGAACTTCGGGCCGCGCATAAATTTCGGTAGATCCGGGTACACGCCGGGATTCGGTATCGTACCGAAAAATTCCGTAGTCGAGTGGAGCAAATTTGGAGCGTCGGCCCGTAGGTAATCACGGTAGCAAAGGCTTTCCCAGCTCCGCGAGGGGGTGTCAGGATTTCCGTGTTCAAGGCGGGTTGAGTAATTACACGGAAGGCCGGATGAATCGATCTGCGTAAAGGATAGCGAATTGGTTCATGGCGGTCTTCCAGTCATGAGCTGCACTACCCCA
>NZ_JACCQA010000105.1:0-707 GCF_015712215.1 Burkholderia sp. 9779_493 | reverse complement strand
CATAAGAGGAAGTGCGGTATTTTATAATCAAGCCCCCAAGAATTTACCATAACATCCGTTGCCCGCACCGCCTGAGACGCGTTCAGCGCGTTCCTGACGAAACCATGACAAAAACCACAACAAACCACCCCAGAACCCGTCAGAAACGCGCCTGTTAAATTTTAACGGCATGCATGACTATGCACCAGAATGACGCCATGCTCTTTTCACGCAAAAATCATCACCAGACGGGGAAAATCACCAGTGACCAGACAGGAATCCGCCGCCCTCAATATGGCCAAATTTATCCGCGCACAGACACTTCTCCTCCTTGAGCGGCTCGAGCAGATGGATCTGGATGAGGCTGCCGGCTGCTGTGAGCACCTGCACGATCAGGCCGAAGCGCTTTACGCCATGCTGAACGCACAGATAGGCGAGGAAAATGCGTGAAAATCGGTGAACGGGTGCGCAATTCAGTGCGCGGCCGTGAGGCGATGGCGGGGTGTCGGGGCGCAGCCCTGACCAGGGTATTTGTGATGCCGGCGCGTGCGCGGTATTACAAATGCACATCCTGTCCCGGAACGGACACCGGGAAACAGCAAAAAAAACCGGGCGGCACGCCCGGAACTCAATCAAGTTAGATTAGATTACTCTCACTCGTCCATAACAGCATCATGGAACGACGACCACCGTCCGTGACGGCCGCCTCGTTTAAGTATGGACAGAAA
>NZ_JACCQA010000104.1:0-772 GCF_015712215.1 Burkholderia sp. 9779_493 | reverse complement strand
CTCGCCATCCACCGATACCAAAAAAGCGCTTCGACCGCGATTCCCATTCTTCGAGGCGGATTTTCGAAAGCGCGTCACCTCGGCCCTGGGCCATAAAGGTGTACGCGCCGGTGTACTGATACACCTCAGCTTGCTCTGGTAACTCGCCCTGGTTCGGCATTGTCGGCAACGACGTGCCCTTCGCGTTAAACGTGCTAGCGGGGTTCTTGTAATCGAACGTACGAGTGGTCAACGACGTACTCTGCAGGATGCGTGTGCCGCTCCATTGCGTGAGTGCGTCCGATGCGACTGTGGTTCCCGCGCGTGAAAACGTGAGCGGCACTGGCTCGTCGAGTGCCGTCAGGCGATCGGTGATGACGAGCCGATGTGCTTTGCCGTCGCTGTCGTGCTTCCAGTAGCCGTAGAGCCCTTCCGATTCAAGGAGCCGGTGGACGAAATTCCAATCAGTTTCGTCCTGGCGGCAGAAGGAGAGCGACGGCAGGGTCCGGGACAGATGAAACTCGAAGAAGCCGCGTGCTTGGGGATGAGCGTTGAAAACGTCGGTGACGATCGCATCGACCGGTTTGTCCTGCCAGATCTTCTGGTCGCGACGAAATCGCAGGAAGTGCATCCACGAGGAGATCGTGAGCTGGTGAAATGTCAGCTCTCCGTCTGCTCCGAGACGTCTCGCTGTATGCACGTAGCCGTTGTGCGGCGCATACGAACCACCACCCTGCTGGATCCACAGCGTCGCAGGTTGCGCAATAAGGTTCTTGAGCTCGACGCTCGACGT
>NZ_JACCQA010000103.1:0-916 GCF_015712215.1 Burkholderia sp. 9779_493 | reverse complement strand
AGAGACGGTTTCAAAAAGGCCCCGTGGGGCTGTTAACTTTCGCGGTGAGCTGTTAACCTCAGGCATCGGAACAACCGAGACTGAGGAGATGGCCAAGCCGATCATCGACGATGAATTGTGGACACTGATCGAGCCGTTACTGCCGCCACCCAAGCCGCGGCGCGAGAAGAACCCGGGCCGCCTGCCTGTTTCGAATCGCGCCGCGCTGACCGGCATCCTGTTCGTTCTCAAGACCGGACTACGCTGGCGCGACCTGCCGGCCGAGATGGGATGCGGCTCGGGCGTGACATGTTGGCGCCGGCTGCGCGATTGGCAAGCAGCCGGTGTCTGGGATCGCTTGCACGAGCTACTGCTCGCAAAGCTGCGCGCAGCGGACCAGATCGACTTCTCACGAGCCGCCGTCGATTCATCATCGATTCGCGCCGTTGGGGCAGGCCAAAAACTGGGCCAAACCCCACCGATCGCGCGCGACCCGGTTCCAAGCACCACATCGTCACCGACGCCAACGGTACGCCGCTCGCCGCGATCCTGACCGGCGCGAACGTCAACGACGTCACGCAATTGCTGCCGCTGATCGACGCGATTCCGCCGATCCGCGGATTGCGTGGCCACCCATTGCAGCGGCCGCGTGTGGTCTACGCGGATCGCGGTTACGACTCCGAGCGACATCGGCGCGCGTTGCGCGATCGCGGTATCGAGCCAGTGATCGCCAAGCGCCGTACCGAACATGGCAGCGGCCTTGGCAAATATCGCTGGGTCGTCGAACGCACGCATGCCTGGCTGCATCACTTCCGTCGTCTCCGTATTCGTTTCGAGCGCCGTGCAGACATTCACGGCGCGTTCCTCAAACTCGGTTGCTGTCTGATCTGCTGGAATACCCTTCGGCGGGCCGATCAGTCTTTATGAAACCGTCTCT
>NZ_JACCQA010000102.1:0-1010 GCF_015712215.1 Burkholderia sp. 9779_493 | reverse complement strand
CTGACGATCGATACGACGGCTCCGTCAATTCCGACAGTGAACGCGACGGACGGTACGTCGCTGTCGGGTACGGCCGAAGCGGGTGCGACGGTCAACATCGACACGAACGGCGACGGCACGCCGGACGCCACCGTAACAGCCGACCCGAGCGGCGCGTGGACGTACACGCCCTCGACTCCGCTGCCGGCTGGTACGGTGATCGGCGTGACTGCTACCGACGCGGCGGGCAATACGGGCCCGTCTGCGTCGGTGACGGTGACGGGCGACACGACGGCGCCTGCGGCCCCGATCGTTGTTAGCGTCACGGACGACGTTGGTTCGACCGTCGGCCTGCTGACGACTGGCGCAACGACGGACGACACGACCCCGACGCTTGCCGGTACGGCGGAAGCAGGCAGCACGGTGAGCGTGTATGACGGCACGACGTTGCTGGGCACGACGACGGCAGATCCGTCCGGAAACTGGACGTTCACGCCGACCACGGGTTTGGGAGAGGGCGCGCACAGCCTGACCGTCACCGCAACGGATACGGCAGGCAATGTGAGTGTTCCGAGTACGGCCTTCAACCTGACGATCGATACGACAGCTCCGTCGATTCCGACAGTGAACGCGACCGACGGTACGTCACTGTCGGGTACGGCGGAAGCGGGCGCGACGATCAACATCGACACGAACGGCGACGGCACGCCGGACGCTACCGTAACAGCCGACCCGAGCGGCGCATGGACGTACACACCATCGACCCCGCTGCCGATCGGCACGGTGATCGGCGTGACCGCCACGGACGCGGCTGGCAACACCGGCCCGTCCGCGTCGGTAACGGTGACGGGCGATACGACGGCACCGGGTGCGCCGGTCATCGGTACGGTGACGGACGACGTAGGCTCTGTTGTTGGTGCGATCATTTCCGGAGGCAGTACTGATGACGCGACGCCGACATTGAGCGGTACAGCGGAAGCAGGCAGCACGGTGAGCGTGTATGACGGCACGACGTTGCTGGGCACGACGAC
>NZ_JACCQA010000101.1:0-1043 GCF_015712215.1 Burkholderia sp. 9779_493 | reverse complement strand
CCGATCGCGATCGCCCCGCCGTTCACGTTCACCTTCGACGTGTCCCAGCCCATCTGCTTGTGCACCGCCAGCGCCTGCGCCGCGAACGCCTCGTTGATTTCCATCAGGTCCAGGTCGCCCGGCGTCCAGCCCGCGCGCTCCAGCGCACGGCGCGATGCCGGCACCGGGCCCATGCCCATCACGCTCGGGTCCACGCCCGCGTTCGCATACGCCTTGATCCGCGCCAGCGGCGTCAGGCCCAAGGCGGCTGCCTTCTGCGCCGACATCACCAGCACCGCCGCCGCCCCATCGTTCAGCCCCGACGCGTTCGCCGCCGTCACCGAGCCGTCCTTCGCGAACGCCGGCTTCAGCCCCGCCAGCGACTCCGCCGTCACGCCGTGACGCACGAACTCGTCGGTCGCGAACTGCAGCGGCTCGCCCTTGCGTTGCGGAATCGACACCGGCACGATCTCGTCGTCGAAGCGCCCGGCCTTCTGCGCGGCTTCCGCCTTGTTCTGCGACAGCGCCGCGAACGCGTCCTGCTCTTCGCGCGTGATCCCGTATTCCTTCGCGACGTTCTCCGCCGTGATCCCCATGTGGTACTGGTTGTACACGTCCCACAACCCGTCGACGATCATCGTGTCGACCAGCTTCGCGTCGCCCATCCGGAACCCGTCGCGCGAGCCCGGCAGCACGTGCGGCGACGCGCTCATGTTCTCCTGGCCACCCGCGATCACGATCTCCGCGTCGCCCGCGACGATCGCGTTCGCCGCCAGCATCACGGCCTTCAGGCCCGAGCCGCACACCTTGTTGATCGTCATCCCCGGCACGGCGTTCGGCAGCCCCGCCTTGATCAGCGACTGCCGCGCCGGGTTCTGCCCGGAGCCGGCCGTCAGCACCTGGCCCATGATCACTTCGCTGACCTGCTCGGGCTTCACGCCCGCACGCTCCAGCACTGCGCGGATCACCGTCGCGCCCAGTTCGGGCGCCGCAACCTTCGCCAGCGAGCCGCCGAATTTGCCGACCGCGGTCCGCGCGGCCGATACGATCACTACATCCGTCAT
>NZ_JACCQA010000100.1:0-1188 GCF_015712215.1 Burkholderia sp. 9779_493 | reverse complement strand
GCTTGTATGTTCAGTACTGACCAGTACGGTAAAGTCTGGTGGTAGCCAGACGAGACCGTGCAGTTTGCCCCGCGCTTGGGTGTTGGAGCCCGTGACTGAGTACAAAACGCACGGTTGCCGTGCTGGTCTTCCTGAAGCCCGAACGGTTACGCGCGCCATTTACATCGAGTGCGCATGTACAAGCATGGGATCCGAAGATCATGTCTGCTCCTTCTGCCGTAACGGTCGGCATTGACGTCGCAAAAGCTCACGTCGATGTTTCCGTACTGGGTGCCAATCTGGACATCCGTCGATTCAACAACGATGCCGAGGGCCACTCGGCCCTGGCTGTTGCCCTTCAGCCGCTGAACGTGCAGTTGGTCGTGATGGAGGCGACCGGTGGCTACGAGACCGAGCTGGCGTGCGCCTTGCAAGGTGCGGGTTTGCCGGTCGCTGTCGTCAACCCTCGGCAAGCACGCGATTTTGCCCGCTCGATGGGACGTCTGGCCAAAACCGACGCCATCGACGCACATATGCTTGCCGAACTGGCTTCCGTGCTACTGCGTCGGGACGATCTGTCCCGCTTGCTACGTCCCGTTCCCGACGAGCGGCAGCAGTGGCTGGCTGCACTGGTGACCCGACGGCGCCAACTACTCACCATGCTCCTTTCGGAGCGACAGCGGCTCCAGATCACGCCGGTTGGTCTGCATCCAAGTCTGCTGGCTATCATTGCCGCCATCCAGGCACAACTCGATGACATCGACGCTCAGATGGTCGCTCATGTACGCCAGCACTTCGGTGAACTCGACCGCCTGTTGCAGTCCACACATGGAATTGGCCCGGTATCCAGCGCCTGCCTGATCGCAGAACTGCCCGAATTGGGCCGGCTCAATCGCCGTCAGATTGCAGCCCTCGTTGGCGTCGCTCCCATTGCTTGCGATTCCGGCTTACGTAATGGGCGACGACGGGTTCAAGGTGGCCGCTTCGCGATCCGTCGCGTGCTGTACATGGCTACATTGACTGCCACACGCTACAACCCCGCCATCAGAGCCTTCTATCAACGCCTGAAGGCCGCCGGCAAACTGTCCAAGGTCGCGCTTGTTGCCTGCATGCGCAAGCTCCTAACCATGCTCAATGCCATGGTCAAAACCAACACGCCTTGGGACGATTCACTTCATCGGGCTTGACTCGGAAGACGGTTACTCAGTC